>JAPHRB010000090.1 GCA_026197015.1 Gammaproteobacteria bacterium
AAAATGCATTTGTCATGGTTTCCTGTGTTGTAAAGGTTTTTGAAGCTACCAGAAACAACGTAGTCTCAGGATCTAAACCTTTTAAGGTTTCCACGATATGTGTGCCATCAACATTTGATACGAAATGGACATTGATATTTTCTTTTTTATATGGCTTTAGTGCTTCTGTGACCATGAATGGGCCAAGGTCAGAACCGCCAATACCAATATTAACAATACTCCTGATTCGGCGACCGTTATAACCTCTAAACCGGCCACTTCTTACCTTCTCAGAGAAATCACGCATCTTGGCCAGAACCGCATTCACCTTAGGCATAACATCTTCGCCGTCCACTAAAACCGGCCTATTTGAACGATTGCGCAGGGCCACATGTAATGCAGGTCTAAACTCGGTACAGTTTATATTTTCACCTGAAAACATCTTATTTCGATTTTTTTCGACATTCGTTAGACGCGCCAGATCCATCAATAATGTAAATGTCTCATCGGTAATTCTATTTTTAGAAAAATCCAGTAAAATATCATTTAAAGCCACTGAAAACTGCTTAAATCGAGCTGGGTTTTCATTGAATAAGTCACGCATATGTACATCTGACATAACTTTAAAGTGTTTTTCTAATGCTATCCATTCTGCTGAATCAGTTAAATTGCTCATTTTCACCCTAAGTCTTTTATTTTTACTCTGTTACACCTGTTAAGAGTATGATTATTAATCAGTTTTATCAATGCCTTAATCAAATTTAACCCTCTTTAAGCTTTCATGTATAATGTCGCCCCTTGATTAAACTTCCGATAAGAAAACACACATGGTTAGCACTGCTAAGAAATCAACACTCCATACAGACAAAAAGCTCCGCGCGCGGGTAAAGCTTTTTGGCAACCTACTAGGTAATGTAATTAAAAACCTGGCCGGTGCCCATGTATACAATGCCGTTGAAAAGTTACGTAAAGGTTACATCAGCCTACGTAAAGCAGATAATCCTAAAAAACGTGCCCAGTTAATGGCATTTATCGAAACACTGGATGCAGACACCCTCACCCAGGTGGTTCGTGCTTTTAGTATTTATTTCAGCCTGATTAATATTGCCGAAGAAGATTACCAGCACTGGCAACGTCGTGAACAGGTCTTTGAAGGCAAGTCTTTATGGTTAGGATCCTTTGATAATACAATAGAGCAATTTCATTTAGATGGTATGGACGAGTCTCAATTACAGGACTTACTGGATGAGCTGGCTTATATACCTGTATTCACGGCTCACCCAACAGAATCCAAACGTCGTAGCGTTATGAATGCGCTACGCCGCATATTCCTCTTAAACGATAAACTTAATGACGTGCGTATTGGAAAGATACAACGTGAAGAATTAACAGAAGATCTGGAAACTGAAATTCAGCAGCTATGGCGCACAAACGAAGTTCGTGAGCACAAACCACAGGTGCGTGATGAAATTAAAAACGGCATGTATTACTTCCGCACCAGTCTATTTAATGCCGTACCTGATATTTACCGTAATTTAGAGCGTAAAATTAAAAAATATTACCCGGATAGCGATATATCCGTGCCAAGTTTTCTGCGTTTTGGTTCCTGGATTGGCGGTGACCGCGACGGTAATCCATTTGTAAAACCTGATACCACAGCAATGGCTTTACGCATGCAAACCCAGGTTATATTGCAGGAATATATTTATCGTGTTGTGGAAATTAACAAACAGCTGACTCACTCTATAGATTTATGTACTCCCACTAAATCGTTTATGGACAGCCTGGAAACCGATGAGAACATTCGCTTTGAAGTTTACGCGGCTTCACCCAATGCATTCAGCAACGCCCCTTATCGTCGCAAACTATCCTTTATGCATTACCGTTTACAGCAAAATTTAGCTCAGATAAATGCGCACCTTGCCGGTGAAAGCACTGAAGGTTTTGCTCAGGCTTACCCTTCTGAAAAAGAATTCATCAGCGATTTACAACTAATCCGTAGTTCATTAATCAGTCACGGTGATGAGAACATTGCCAATGGTGACTTAAAAGACCTTATTCGAGTAGCTGAAACCTTTGGTTTCTTCCTGCTTAAACTCGATATTCGTCAGGAATCAACCCGTCATACCGATGCAGTTGCTGAAATTATCCAGCAAATTTCAGGCGCACCTGATTATGCCCAACTAAACGAAACAGAGCGTCAGAAATTACTTTCTCAATATATCGACTCACCACCTGCATTGACGCTTGATAAAAAACAACTGAATGAACTTAATCTTGAAACACTCAATGTTTTTGAATTAATTGCCAATATGCGTAATGAGATATCAACTAACGCGTTTGGTGAATATGTTATTTCAATGACCCATGCTGCAAGTCATGTACTAGAAGTCATGTGGTTGGCCTCTTTAGCAGGATTAACAGGCAAAGAAGGTGATGAGACGTATTGCCACATTAATATCTCGCCATTATTTGAAACCATTGAAGATTTAGAGCACATCGAAGAGGTATTAAAAGCCTTATTTGAAAATCCGGTTTATAAAGGTTTACTCAAGGTATCAGGCAACCTTCAGGAAGTCATGTTAGGTTATTCAGACTCCTGCAAAGATGGCGGCATTATGGCCTCTTCATGGAATTTATATGATGCACAGCAAAAAGTAATTAAGCTGACCGATGCCTTTGACATTGATTGTCGTTTATTCCACGGACGTGGCGGCACCATTGGTCGCGGCGGCGGCCCCACTCATGATGCTATTTTGTCACAACCAGAAGGTACGGTTCACGGGCAGATCAAATTCACCGAGCAAGGTGAAGTCTTATCCTATAAATACAGCAATCAGGAAACCGCGATTTATGAGTTAACCATGGGCGTCTCTGGTTTGATGAAAGCCAGTACATCTGTTGTCACTGAAAAAGCAAAACCCGCTAAAAATGAATTCCTGCAAACAATGAAGTTGTTAACTAAAGATGGAGAAGACGCTTATCGTGACTTAACAGATCGTACCGAAGGCTTCCTCGATTTTTTCTATGAGACGACACCCGTTACTGAAATTGGCCTGATGAATATTGGCTCTCGCCCATCTCACCGTAAAGCCAATCGCTCCAAAGCCTCTATTCGTGCTATTCCATGGGTATTTGGCTGGGCACAATCGCGCACAACCTTACCTGCCTGGTATGGTATTGGCACCGCTCTGGCTAACTTTATAGATGGCAAAGAAGAAAACCTGAAATTATTACAGGAAATGAATGCAAACTGGCCGTACTTCAATGCGATGATTAATAATACGCAAATGTCCCTGCTAAAAGCCGATATGTCTACGGCTAAAGAGTACTCTGAACTTTGTGAAGACAAAGACACGGAAGCCAGGGTTTTTAAGAAGATTTTCGACGAACATAAACGCACCGTAGAAAACATATTAGCGATCACCTGCAATGAGCACTTATTGTCTGATAGCCCTACTCTGGCAATTTCTCTACAACGTCGTGATCCGTACCTTGACCCGCTTAGCCATATTCAAATTCTAATGTTAACTCGTTACAGGGATGAAGAGGCAACAGAAAATGAGCAAAATACGTGGATTAACCCTCTCTTACGTACCATTAGCGCTGTCGCAGCCGGTATGCGAAACACTGGATAATAAAAGCTAAAATCAATCCTTTCCAGTTATCTATCAAAAAAGGTCTTACCCAACGGTGAGACCTTTTTTTTGGAGATAATTTAACTTATAAATTGCGATCTCAAACTTCATACTTATTTTTTGCTTTCCCGCAATAATCTGCTATATAGATACTGTAGAATCAAATACTTACATCGACTTATTAAATTATTTTTTAGGATCACTCTAAAATCGCCATGAAAAAGCTTATAAAAGCATTTAATGCTTACTCAATTAAAAAACGCCTGATAATTCTATTTACCCTGCCACAGATATTCCTCGGTATCTCATTTTTATATCTTTTAGAACAACAGCGCTCACTAGAACTTACCGGACTGTTTATTTTAATCGTGATGGGCCTTTTACTTGCCCTCTACTACATCATTCAGTTGAGCATTATTAACCCTATGAGAAGTGCAGTTGAAGACGGCTTACAGGCAATTTCGTCCACAATGGATGATTTTATGGTTGATAGAGAAAACACTTCAGATTTCAAATTTAATGCAAATGAGTCTGAAATTAGCCAGACCATACACAGCTTTTTCAAACTATCCTCAGAAATGGATGATATTGTTGAGCGCGAAAAAGAGGTTAACTCTGATCTTGAAGGTAAAGCAGAACTGGTTCTCGACGTGGTTTCCATTGCCGCACAAGGTGATTTAACAGCGGATATGATGATTTTCTCCTCTGATGATTCAATTTCTCAGGTAGCGGCTGGCGTAAAAACCATGCTTGAAAACTTAAACAATTTAGTAAAACAGGTTCAGATATCGGGTATACAAGTGACCTCCTCTGCCACCCAGATATCAGCTAATGCAAAAGAACACGAAGCTACCGTAGCAGAACAGGCAGCCAGTACCAACCAGATAATGTCTACCATTACCGAAATATCAGCAACCGGTAAAGAACTCTTAATGACCATGCGGGAAGTTAAAAAAGTAGTGCAAAATACATCGGACTCTGCAACTGACGGTCATAATGCACTCGTTTCAATGGAAACCACGATGAGTCAAATGCAGGCCGCAACGGATACTATATCTTCAAAACTCGCCGTTCTTAGTGAAAAAGCAGACAATATCAATACAGTAGTAACCACCATCAACAGAGTAGCAGACCAGACTAACCTGTTATCCTTAAATGCAGCAATAGAAGCAGAAAAGGCCGGTGAGTATGGCCGCGGATTTTCAGTAGTAGCTACTTAAATACGCCGCCTTGCAGACCAGACGGCAGTAGCCACATGGGATATAGAACAAATGGTAAAAGAAATGCTTTCAGCTGTCTCAGCTGGTGTAATGAGCATGGACAAGTTCAGCGAAGAAGTATCTCGTGGTGTTTCTGATGTGGCTACAGTCGGTGCACAACTCACGCATATTATAGAGCAGGTTCAGGCTTTATTACCACGTTTCGAAACTGTAAATGAAGGCACTCGTTTACAGGCAGAAGGTGCAGATCAAATTAAAGAAAGCATGATACAGCTCAATGAGATGGCCCAGCAAACGGCTGACACTTTAAAACAGTCCGGTTATTCAGTTGAACAATTGAAAGATGCTGCACGCGGTTTACAGGAAGGTGTTTCCACCTTTAAAGTAACTGGCTAATGTTAATTTTAGGACTCAATGTAGGCAAAGAGCAATATGGTGTTGAAGCAACACGCGTAATTGAAATAGTCCCACTTATAGAGCTTAAAAAAGTACCCCTAGCAGAACAGTCCATTAAAGGCATATTTAATTATCGAGGCACACCTACTCCGGTTATTGATTTGTGCCATTTATTTGAAAGTCGTTTTTGTAACAATAATCTAAGCACACGTATTATTATAATAGAATATAAGGCACTTTCCGGGATATCCAGACCTATTGGACTAATAGCTGAAAAAGTGACTGATGTTATGAATTGTCAGGTGGAAGAGATATCTAATTCTGGAATCCAGGTGCAGCAAAAAGATTTTCTTGGTTTAGTATATAAACACAATGACGACATAATTCAACTGATTGATACATACAATTTACTGCCAGAGTCGATCAGTAATCAATTAAGTAAACACCTGAATTAAGATATCTGATCAGATGAACTCACCACTTAACAAAATAAAATTAATAGTTAAGGAAAAAATTGGTTTAGACAGTAGCACTATTGGTGATTCCACTGTTGATAAAATAATCGAACAGCGTATGTCTCAATGCAAAACAGATGATTTTGAGACTTATTATGAGTTGCTTAAAAACAACCGGCAAGAACTCGGCGAACTACTTGAAGTTGCCGTTATACCAGAAACCTGGTTTTTTAGGGATATCAAACCATTTGAAATAATTTATAATAAAATTAAACAAAAGATAGCAGAAAACCCGTCATATAAATTTAAAATATTAAGTATTCCTAGTTCAACAGGGGAAGAGCCCTATTCACTTGTAATGTACCTTATTGACAAAGGCATAGACCCATGCAGCTTTACTATCGATGCTGTTGATATAAGCACAAGAGCATTACAGCGCGCTCAACATGGGGTATACGGCAACAACTCTTTTAGAGGAAAACATTACCCAGAATATCAAAAAAGACATTTTATAAAAGAAGATGAATTCTTCAAAATAAATTCAGCCGTTAACAATAAAGTTAAATTTTATCGATTAAATATATTGCAGGGCGAAGTGCTGCTTAATCAAAAATTTGATTATATTTTATGTCGAAATCTACTAATCTATTTTGACATTGCAACCAAGCTTATTGCTTTTAAAAACTTATCTCGTTTTTTAAAAAATAATGGTTTTTTATTTATTGGTCATTCCGAACTTGGTTCGGTGCCAGAAAGCCTGTTTCAAAACACCGGTTTTGAAAACTCCTTCGCATTAATAAAACCAGATCACCCTGACTACAAAATTAAAGATACCACAGCAAGAACCAAAACAACTAGCCCTACACAAATAAAATCTCCTTTAAAACAAAAGAAAGCATTCCAGTCACTGATCAAGAAAGAAGACACTACTGTAAATAAACAGGAAACTTCAACATCTGCCGAAATATTAAAAAAGATACGCAAATTAGCTGATGCAGACAAGCATGATAAAGCAGAAAAAATGTGCCTGGAATTCATAAACAATCACGGTGAAAATGTAGAAGCATTATTTTTACTAGGCGTAATAAAAAGCAGTCAAAATAAAACCGACACTGCTGAATCACTATTTAGAAAAGCCCTGTTCCTGAATCCACAACACTATGAGACACTTATGTATTTATCACTACACTTACAAAAATCAGGTGATAACAAAAATGCAGAGTTATTAAAGAAACGAGCCGAAAAATCTCAACTTAACGCAAAGTATAAACAATGAATAGCATGAACATTAACGACTGTTGGAATACCATAGGCATCTGGGGAGATCAGTCTCCTCGCTGCGAACGTTTAAAAGACATCATCCATTGCCAGAACTGTGAAATATATACTCAGGCTGGAAGCAAATTATTAGATCGTCCAGCAGAAAAAAGCTACCTTGAAGAATGGAAAGACAATTTAAATCAGCCTCGCATTGAAAAAAACATCCATCTTAAATCAGCACTCGTATTTAGAATGGGGGATGAGTGGTTTGCACTGGCATCTAAATTTGTCAAGGAAATAACACATTGCGATAAACACCATTCTCTGCCACACAGAAAAAGTCAGGTACTAAGAGGGCTGGTTAACGTACACGGAGAACTATTACTTAATGTTTCTCTGGGGTATTTATTCAAAATAGAAAAAAGTGAAATAGAAAGCAAATATACAAACGAACGATATATCATAATCCATGATGACAATGAATTATTTGCCTTCCCAGCAACTGAAGTCAGAGAAATAATTCATTACAATATGGAGGACTTACAAGCAACCCCCTCTACTATAAAAAAAGATACTTCCTGTTTTATTAAAGGAATTATACGTCATAAAGATACTGATGTAGGACTTTTAAATAGTGACCTGGTATTTTCTGCGTTACATAAAAATATTTAAACCAGGACATTCGACTAATGACAAATAAAATTAATGAATCCATGCTAGATCTATTCAAGTCTGAAGTTATTACACAGTCAGATAAAATCATTAATTTAGTTAATGAGTTAGACGCATCTACCGACTTAAACAACACATACGAAACCATTATTAACTCAAGCCGCGGCATAAAAGGTGCTGCAAAACTGGTACATGTTGAAATACTAATCCCAGTTATTGAGCAACTTGAAAATGTATTTTCTTATTATCAAAGCCTGGAACTGATTTTAAACAAATTAAGCAAAGACACTATAAATTAATCCATTAATTTTTTAATAAAATCGGCTTCATTAACAGCAGATGAATTAAACTCACCAGATGATAATTTATCAGAAGCAATAAACTTAAACATTAACAAGCTAGAGATATTGCTGAGCGCCAACATTTCTACACCTTCGCTTGAAGAGCCACCTTCAACCAGCAATAACAAAGCAGAACCCGATCAATTTTTTTCTACCGCTGAAAACATTGACCCTGAAATGTTTAAACTATTTTGTACAGAACTACAAAATAGCCTGGAAGTTATAAACAATAACCTGCTTGAAATTGACAATAACAATCACGATGAAAGCTCACTAGAAGCAATGATGCGCGCAGCTCACTCCATTAAAGGTGCGGCTAGAATGATAGGCATTGAAGCAGCAGTTAAACTTTCCCATGTTATGGAAGATGTATTCGTAGCTGCACAGAATAAAAAAATTGAACTAGTTAAAGCGAGTATTGACCAGATATTTAGCTGCAATGATCTTTTACAACAGATCGAAAACCTTGAGCCTGCTAATATCTCACAATGGACACAGGACAATACTGATAATTTAAATACATTTATACAGTTATTAAATAAAATACATGATGGCCAAACAATTACACCTGTTAAATTAAATATTCAACACAATCCCATTCAAAACGACGACGTATCCAGCACTAGTTTAAAAGTTAATACAGAAATAGATAACATGGTGAGAGTCAGCACCAGCCGTATTAACAAACTGGTAGGCCTTGCTGGTGAATTAACTGTTTCTTCAAACTGGATACGTCAATATACCGATTCCATGCTCGATCTAAAGCGCAAACACAATGAAATCATTGGTCAAATTGATCGTTTACGAACTATTATTGATGATTCACAACATTCAGAACAAGAACACAATCTAATTACCAGCATTCAACATAAAGCCGAGAAGTATCGTGATGAAATTACTTCACGATTAATAAGCCTGGATGTTTTTGATCGTCGTTCATCAAGCATAAATTCACAAATAAATCATGAAATAATCAGCAGTAGAATGCGCCCCTTTAGTGACAGCACTCAAGGTTATAAACGCATGGTTCGTGAAATTTCCAACACACTTAACAAAAAGGTAAAACTTATTATTAGGGGTGAGGATACCCCTGTTGACAGGGATATACTTGAAAAACTAGATGCGCCTTTAAACCATATGATCAGAAACGCCATTGATCATGGCATAGAAATGCCTGAGCAACGCTTACAAAAAGGCAAACCAGAAACAGGCACTATAACAGTTACAGCAAGCCATCAATCTGGAAGATTAAGGATTCAGGTAAAAGACGACGGTCGTGGTGTTGATATAGAGGACCTACGAGATAAAGTTTTGAAAAAGAATTTAGTTAATAACAATATGGCTGAAAATTTATCCAAATCTGAACTACTCGACTTCCTCTTCCTGCCTTCTTTTTCAACTCGTAATGAAGTTACTGAATTATCTGGTAGAGGTGTAGGACTAGATATTGTACATAGTGCTTTACAGGAGGTTCGTGGAAAACTACATGCGGACACTGAACTAGATGAAGGCATGGAAATAAATATGGAATTACCGTTAACACTTTCGGTAATTAGAAGTTTAATGGTTAGTATTAACAATGAACTTTATGCTTTTCCTTTGGCTAAAATTCAAAGCCTGGTCACAGTGCCAAAAAAAGATATTTCTATTTTTGAAGATAAACAATATATTTCAATTAACGGTAAACATATAGGATTGATACATTGTGCGCAAATTCTCGGAATAAATAGTACGGCATCAGAAAAAGAAGATATACCCGTTATTATCATTGGTGACTGGAATACGAGTTATGGGCTGGTTGTAGATGAACTAATTGGTGAAAGAGGCCTGGCAGTACGGGCATTAAATAAAAAACTTGGAAAAGTAAAAGATATCAGCTCTGCGGCTATTACCGATAATGGTGAACCGGTACTTATATTTGATATTGATGACTTGCAGCAAAGCATACATGACATCATTAGCGGAAAAGATTTATATAAAATTAATTCGAGTAATATACATGAAACAGTATCACACAAACATGTTCTTGTAGTAGATGACTCCTTGACTGTTAGAGAAATTGAAAAGAAATTACTAGAGTCACGGGGTTATCTGGTTGATATAGCCATAGATGGTGTCGATGGCTGGAATACAGTTCGAAATGGCAATTATGACCTTGTGATCTCCGATATTGATATGCCACGTATGAATGGAATAGAATTTATCACTATGATAAAAAATGATGTTTCTTTACGTAACATACCTGTAATGATGGTCTCATATAAAGACAGACCTGAAGATAAACAACAAGGGCTAGATGCGGGTGCCGATTACTATCTTACTAAAGGTAGTTTTCATGATGACACCCTGCTTGATGCGGTTGTTGATTTGATTGGTGAAGCTAAAAACTAAACTGGATAACTTTGTATATGAGAATTGCCATAGTCCATAGTGACACAGATTCTATTCAATTATTTACTGACGTAATCGCTGACCTCGGATTTTCAATTTGCTGGTCATGTCATAACGCCAGGGACACGTTAAAAAATTGTGCTATAGAGCTTCCTGACCTACTCCTGGTTCAACTCAACTTGATGGATATGAAAGGTAGCGAGTTGATTCAGAAAATCATGGACTCATCACCCACAACAGTAATAGCCATTAGTGATTCACTTAATAATAAACCTGGAGATGTTTTTGAAGCTATGTCGGCTGGCGCATTAGATGCTTTCTCGGAACCTTCAACAGAGCAGATAGATTCTCTTCATGATCTTAAGAATAAAATCACTAATATTAAAAAGCTTCACGATAGTGTTAATAAAACTAAAAAAGAACAAAAAGCATCATCTATAAAAAATACGCCTTTAGTTGCAATAGGCTCTTCAACCGGGGGGCCTGCGGCATTATTAACAATTCTCAAAGAGTTACCTGAAAAAACAAATGCTATTTGGGTTATTATTCAACATATGGACAATGAATTCAGCCACGGCATGGCACAATGGCTTAATGAACAATCCAACGTAAATATCGAGATAGCAAAAAACAATCAGGTTCCCAAGATGAATCATGTTTATATGGCGGGTACCAATGACCATCTTATTATTAATAAAACAGGTCGTTTTGAATATACGGTAGAACCTGTAAATTACCCTTATCGACCTTCCGTTGATGCATTTTTTGAAAGCGCCCTTAGCCACTGGCCCAATAAATTAATTGGAGTTCTACTCACAGGAATGGGACGAGACGGTGCAAATGGTCTATTATCTTTTTATAACCGAGGCATGTTGACTATTGCGCAAAACCAGAAAAGCTGTGCTGTATACGGGATGCCAAAGGCGGCCAGTGAACTTAATGCTGTAACATTTGAACTCGATATAAATAAAATAGCTGACAAAATAATGAAAAACCTGGATTGATTTTCTTATTATTTTATAACACTGGTCTTGCTTAGAGCTTAATTAAATTTATACTTTTTTAACAAATGGATAATTGTGCAAAAGGCTACACATAGGTAACAAAAAATTAATAATTCAGACAAAATCATTAGAATAATGCTGGTTGATGACCAGCCAATTATCGCAGAAGGCATTAAGCGTATGTTAGCTAGCGAGAGCGATATGCAACTAACTTATGTCGAAGACCCTGCTCTGGCAATTGAAACCGCTGTCGATATTAGCGCAACCATCATTTTGCAAGATCTGGTAATGCCAGATGCTGATGGAATGACTTTACTTAGATTTTATAAAGCAAATAATGATACTCGAGATATACCGATAGTTGTATTATCCTCTAAAGAAGACCCTGCTACCAAAAGTGAAGCTTTTAGTTATGGAGCCAGTGACTATTTAGTCAAGTTGCCCGATAAGGTTGAACTCATTGCACGTATACGCGCTCACGCTAAAAACTATATTTTACAAAAAGAACGTGATTCTGCGTTTTATGCCCTCAGCCAGCTTAAGAAACAGCTTGAAGCCAGCAATAAACAACTACATAAACTCTCTATGCAGGATGGTCTTACGGGCATTTCAAATCGACGTCATTTCGACGAACAACTTGAAGTAGACATATTAAACGCTAAAAACAACCAGACACCCGTCACTTTGATTCTTATAGATATAGATTACTTTAAGCTATTTAATGATAATTATGGGCATCAACTGGGTGATGAATGTTTAAAAGAAGTTGCCGCTTTATTAGCTAAAGCCTGTTTTAACCCTCAGGATATGGCTGCCCGTTACGGTGGTGAAGAGTTTGTGGTTTTATTGCCCGGTACAATTGAGAAAGAAGCAATGCAGGTCGCCAGGCGTTTCTCTAATTTATTAAAAAATACGAATATTGAACATAAACTTTCAGGCGTAGCAGATTACGTAACTGTCAGTATGGGTTTAGCGACCTGCGCCAAAGGCGATGATTATGATGCTAAAAAATTAATTGAAGAAGCGGATAAGGCGCTTTATAGAGCAAAGGAAAATGGAAGAAATCGCTGTGAACTAGCTTCTGAAACTTAAGTTTATACTCTATAACTCTAAATTTATACCCAGTTATCCAGCATGACACCCTATTGCGGAGTCAACTCTCAGGCAACCTGAACCGGTATCTGGTCACCCGTATGCGTAATCTGGTTTTTCTCATTCAAATAAACCAGCTTCGGTTTGAAATTCATTGCTTCTTTTTGATCTAACTGCGTATAACTACAGATAATCACTCGATCACCCGGGTTAGCTTTATGTGCAGCCGCGCCATTTACAGATATCATACCGCTACCGTCTTCACCGCGTATGGCATAAGTCGTAAACCGGTGACCATTAGCCAGATTGTATATCTGAATTTGCTCGTATTCATGAATACCCGCCTCATCCAGCAGCTTTCCATCAATCGCGCAAGATCCCTCATACTCTAACTCGGAGAGTGTGACACGTGCTTGATGTAACTTGGCCTTGAGCATGGTCAAATGCATAGATATTCCTGTTCTAACTTTGTAACTGACGAAACCCCAATTATGATGGAATCAGCGAGTTCTATCAAGTTTAGATAATGCTAATATAAGATAAAATAACCGCAATTACAGCTTAATCGAGACTTATATTATCAATTAAGCGTACTTTACCTAGTCTCACAGCCGCCAATATCCGTCGATTAGCTGACTTTTCATCTGCAATATGTAATGTCGAGCCATTTCTAACAGAAACGTATTCAGGTACAAAACCTGCGTTCTTCAACTCACTTATTGCTTCTGCTTCTGCCTTAATAATAGAAAGCTCGTTATTGCTGATTTTTTCAGCTATTTTTTTCAATACGCCGTATAACTGTGGCGCTATCTCTCTCTGTGATTTAGATAAACGAGAATTTCTCGAACTCATCGCCAGACCATCTACTTCACGATGTGTAGCAATAGACTTAATATTAACCGGTATATTTAAATCCTTTACCATCTTACGTATAAGTAATAACTGCTGATAATCTTTCTCACCAAAAAAGGCCTGTTGTGGCTGCACTAAATTAAGCAACTTATTCACAATCGTAGAAACGCCGTCAAAATGACCGGGGCGACACTCACCCTCTAACACCTGCGTAATCCCGGGAACACACACTTTAGTTGTCAGCTGCTGATTACCGGCATACATCATTTCATTATCGGGTAAAAATAATA
>JAPHRB010000085.1 GCA_026197015.1 Gammaproteobacteria bacterium
ACCATGGGCCCCGGAATTGGCTGGCAATTACAGTTGGTTGATATGAAAACAGCGCAGTCCTGTTTGCGTTGTCATGCACCGATGACAGAACAGCTGGCACTGTTTTCACAGCAGCGGGGCTGGTCGAACAGCCGCAGTGCACCACCGGATTATATTCCTGAAAATCTGCACCAGCAGGGCCTGGTATGTGCAGCCTGTCATGTGCGTGCCCATGAACGGCATGGCCCGCTGGCAAGCAAAGCGGATGCAGATCGTAAAGTGCATGGTGGTTTTACAGAGCATGAAGCCTATTCTGATAGCCGTTTCTGTGCAAACTGTCATCAGTTTAAAGCAGACGGGCCGCGTATTAATGGCAAACTCAGGGAGAACACCTATGAAGAGTGGCTGGCCACAGATTTTGCGCAACAGGGTCAACACTGCCAGTCCTGTCATATGCCACAACGTCAGCATGTCTGGCGCGGTATTCACGATAAAGAAATGACGCGCTCCGCATTAAGCGTTGAATTGTCGGCACAGCCCGATGCAGACGGAGGTTATCAGTTACAGGCAGCGGTCACCAATAGCGGTGCAGGGCACCATTTTCCAAGTTATATGGTGCCGGAAATTGTCTTATACCTTGAAGTGCTGGATGGACAGGGCGGGGTGCGTGAGCTGGCGCGGCATACTATTGCCTGGCGTGTGAATCTGGCGCTGACGGAGGAAATTTTCGACCAGCGTCTGGCTGCGGGGGAGTCGGTGTTTCTTAATAGCAAATTGCAAAATATAACGAACTACACTCAGCTTCGATTGCGTATTCATGTGGCCCCGCGTCAACACTACGTGCGCACCTTTGAGGATTACCTGCCGCATAATCGCGATAAACTGCAGCCAGAGGCCCTGTCATTGCTGTTGCAGTCGATTCGTGAGTCTAAAGCAGTTGAATATGAGTTTATAGCTGCCGAGCTTGCAATTGGCCGCATTGCAAATTGACGTGATATGCAATGTGCATCAGGTGATGCAATGGCTTGAAATCACAATATTTCCCTAACTTATTGAAATTAATAGATATATCAGATTGGCACAAGAAGTGCTTTGTATAATTCATGTACTACTTGAGGGTGAGTCATGCGTATTTTAATCATTATAGGATTATTGCTGGCAAATACATCATTGCAGGCTGCTGACAGTGATAAAGACAGCTCACCTAAATTAAAGTTCAAAAATGGACCTGTTTGCATGTGTGCCAGGGGATTAAGTGAGAAGGACATCATGCAGAGTGAGAGGCCACAGACACTACAGGTATCAAATAAAAATAGTTCCGCTCAACATTCACAACAATTAGAGACTTCTCAAAAGAGAGATTCGGAGGAAAAATGAAACAGATAAGTAATAAACTCGGCAAATTGAAAAAAGCCGTGCTTAAGGTTGGTTTGCCATTACTACTAGTGCCGGTTATGGCCGTGGTATGGGCAAGTTATGCGGGTTATCTCACCGTGAATGGTACACCGCTGGCTGATGATGGCAGCTGGAGCAGTGAAGTGCTGGAGGGTGTGCATGAAAAAGTCGTGAACTACTCGCCAATTCCGGTTGCCAATGCCTGTGGTCTGGGTGCCTCTTCCTGTTTCAAATGTCATAGCGGCAAACGTGCCGATAAACCGTCTGATGCCAGCTGGCACCAGCAGCATACAACAGTTAACCATTCCTGCGTTGGTTGCCATAAGGGTAATGAGCGTTTGATGCTGAAGGGTATGGCACACAAGGATCTTATTGCAGACCCTCGAGTGAAGTCAGAAGAAACCTGTGCGACCTGCCATACCGATGGCGATGCTCAGACGCTGCTTGATAAATATAAATAAAGCCAATAGGGGAGATCATAAATGAAAGATAATCGCTACATTAAAAAACGCCCGTTATTCGCGGCCCTTGCACTTGCGCTGAGTAGCGTTGGTGTGCAGCAGGCAGCCATTGCCGGCCCGAGTTTTCAGGTAGGTGATGAAGGTTATATGGAACTGAGTTATGCCGTACAAATGTGGAATCAGAGTCGTGATTACACATCGGCAACAGATAACGGAGACGTTAATGATACATTTTTACGTCGTAACCGGATAACCCTGCTTGGTCAGTACAATGACTACATTGGTTTCTATGCGCAGCTTGAGGCAGGTAATGACAGCAAAGGAGGTGCAGACGATGGTTCGGTTTTTTATCGCGACGCCTATCTAACCATTGACCCAAGTGACAGCTACCGGTTTATTCTGGGTCGCTTTAAAAATACCTTTAGCCGTGAAAATCTCGAAGCCTGTCTTGAGCCTTTAACACTGGATCGCGGTGTACTTGCCTATTCACCTTATGGCGGTACACGTGATACGGGTGTGGCCATGTGGGGTAATATTGCGGATGCAAAATTTCAATACCGTGTGGCGATAACCGATGGCCGTGAAGGTGATAACGTAGTTGAATCCTCACCGCGTATCACCGGTCGTGTGCATGTGAGTTTACTGGATCCTGAATACTCCTATGGTTACCGCGGAACTTACCTTGGAACACAGAAAGTATTCACCATTGGTGCGGCATTCGACTCACAGGCGGACATCGCCTATGGCGATTACGGCAACCGCGCAGACGCTAAAGACTATGAAGCAACTACGCTAGACGTTTTTTTTGAATACCCATATTCGTTCGGCACTATAACTGCTTCGGCTGCGGTGTTTGACTACAGCGTTGATGGTTACCCCACTGATCCAGACCCAACTATGACACCCTGGGTAGAGCGTGAAGGCAGTTATGCAAAACTGGGTTACATGTTCCCGGAGGCGATTGGTATGGGTAGATTACAAATCTATGCCAAGATGACTGAAATTGAATACGGTGCAGGCACAGGCCTGTCGGATCAGGACATCAACAATATTGGTGCTAACTACTACATCAATGGTCAGCAATTGAAAGTAACACTTGATATCACCTCAAACGAGTTTGCAGAACAAAGTACTACTAATGCTGCTTTGCAGGACTTTGATGAGGTTACACTTGGGTTGCAGATGATCTTTTAACAAGCCTGGTGTCCGGTAGAATTATGCCTGCTCGTGTGGGCATAATTCGCTTTACCACTGGCGCTCAGGGAAGTGGTATTTGTAGTATAATTTTTACACATCTGTCCGTTGACTGGTTATCAATACATAATGCCTCGTTTTTTCGATTTATTACTAAAGACTCTCATATTAATGGCTGTGGCAGCCCCTTTTGCCACAGCCATCTTTTTTTTACGGCAAGACAACTTTTCCTGGTCATTTGTGCACGCGGCGCTGATTGTGATGGAACTGTTATTACTATTGTCGATGGCTTTTCTGCTGATGCACCGCAAAACAATGAGACGTTTACATGAAGCGGTGCTGGATGCTCATGAAGGCACTTTAACCAATCTGGTTGAAGCAAGTTGTGGTGGTTCGCTGTCGCGCAGACTGGTGCACGATTACAACACCATGATGCAGAATTTAAGAGCCATGTTCAGCATGGTGGAGAAATGCCAGCAACGCGTAGTCACCGAACGTAATAAAATGGACGTACTACTGGGTAGTATGCCCGGTGCCCTGCTCGCAGTGGATGATGACCTTGTCGTGGTCAATACTAATCCACAGGCGGCAGAACTGTTTAAATGTGAAGCGGACACACTGCTGGGTAAAATGCTGTTTGATGTGTTTGACCTGGAGCCAAATGACAAAGATGCATTACGTGATGCCTTTTTATATAAACGTGCGGTGGAAAACTATGTGATACATACCGAGATCGCCGGGCTTGAACGTTTTATTTCCATCAATATCGCCTTTTACTCAAAGGATGCAGTGGAAGTTGATGCGGTGATCACACTGCAGGATATTACCGATTATCAAAGCCTGCTAGATTCGGTGTATAACCGGGAAAAGCTGGTAGCCATGGGGCAACTGGCGGCAGGCATCGCCCATGAACTAAATACGCCACTGGGAAATATACTTGGTTATTCACAGTTGTTTGCCAGCAATGATATGGACGATGAAAAAAAACTCAAATACTCGAATATTATTGCTGATGAAGCAAAACGTTGTTCACGTATTATTAATGATTTGCTGAGTTACGCACGCAGGGATAATTGTTCAGATGAAGCCTGTGATATTAACACCCTCATCAGGGACATGGTCGATTCGTTCTTAACCTGCATGTTAAAAAGGCAGTCCACGCGCATTGAACTGGAACTGGCTGATGACCTGCCCGCAGTCGAAATACCCAGTGGTGAACTGGATATTGCATTATCCAATTTACTGCTAAATGCATCTCATGCGCTGGAGGATCGGCAAGACGGTCTGATTCGTGTTGTCACACGGGTTATAGGTGCACGGGGTGTTGAATTAATTGTTGAAGATAATGGCTGCGGAATTGCACCTGAAGATCGACGTCGAATATTTGAACCATTTTACACATCAAAAGAGACCGGCGAAGGCACGGGTTTAGGGCTATCAATCAGTCATGCCATGCTGAGTCGTCGAGGAGCGTCATTGGAGCTGGATCATATCTACAAAAATGGTGCGCGTTTTGTTGTGAAATTACGCGGAGTTAAAAATTGAAAGGCAGTACAGAAATAATAGAAACTGAGCAGCCATTGATTATTATTGCAGAAGATGATGATCGTATGCGTGAGCTGATTGCTGCGGTTATTGATAAGCTGGATGCGCGGGTAGTCGCTGCAGATAGTCCACAACATGCACTGGATCTGATTGAGGCCAATACCAATGTTGCAGTTGTGGTAACAGATTTGAAAATGCCGTTTGTAGACGGTCACGATATTCTCAATTTTGCGCGTCGGGCCCATCCGCGCACCCAGGTTGTGATGGTGACCGGACACGGCACAGTAGAATCAGCGGTACAGGCACTAAAAGCCGGCGCCTTCGATTATATTCGCAAACCGTTTGATAATGATGAGTTATACCATACGGTTGAGCGTGCTCTATCTTATTACCAGTTAAGCATGGAAAATGAAAAACTGCGTTCACAGAACAATAATGAACTGCAGGAAAAATACCACTTGTTATACGGCCAGTCGCTGGCCATGAGCAAGGTGGAAAAATTAATTGAAGCGGCTGCGGCCTACGACTGCAATGTCTTAATTTCCGGTGAAAGTGGCTGCGGTAAGGAGCTGGTGGCACAAAAGATATATTCACTGAGTGAACGCAGCGAACAATCTTTTGTAGCAGTGAACTGCGCAGCAATACCGGAAAACATTATTGAAAGTGAGTTATTCGGTTATGTAAAAGGCGCGTTTACCGGTGCCGATCGAAATAAAACGGGGTTACTGGAACAGGCCAATGGTGGCACGCTGTTTCTTGATGAAGTTAATAATGCGTCTCTATCTTTACAGGCCAAACTGCTGCGCGTATTACAGGATGGCAGTTATTATCGTATTGGTGATAGCGAAGCACAAAGCGTTAATATGCGGGTGATTACTGCGAGTAATCGTAATCTGCCTGAAATGATCAAATCCGGGGAGTTCCGTCAGGATTTATATTATCGACTCAAGGTTGTGGATATCGGACTGCCATCATTGCGTGAACGTCGTCAGGATATCCCGCTACTGGCCAACTTTTTTCTTAATCGTCATGTCACTCGTCTGGGTAAAAATCTCAACGGCATGTCGACCAAGGTGTTAGCGGCTTTAATGCGGCACGACTGGCCAGGTAATGTGCGTGAGCTGGAAAATGTCGTGTTAAGCATGACCATTATGGCGATGGGCAATCGTATTAATGAAGAAGACCTGCCCGCTGAACTGGCAGATGAAGAAGGTAGCCAGTTACGTTCACTGGATTTTGTGGCACCGCAAAGTCTGGAAGAAATCGAAGCTTATTTTATTCGCAAAACCTTGCGTGAACAGCAGGGTGATCGAACCCTGTCAGCGGAAATTCTCGGCATAGACAAATCAACCCTGTGGCGAAAAATGAAACGTTATAATATTGAGGATTAATAATGTCGCGCAGAATACTCTCAGCTATTTTCATACTCGCCCTGCCTGTTGCCAGTTTAGCGGCAGATGTGGACAGCCTGCAGAAAATGATACAGAGCCTTGAGCAGCGTATAGAACGACTCGAATCACATACCGGCATCGTATCGGCAAAAGATGAGGCAAATCGTTCTGAAGTGCTTCAGGCTGAAGTGTTAGAGAAGAGTACAGGTGAAATAAAAAACAACCGTTCCGCGCGGGTTAAAACTCGTTACTGGTTGTTGCCGCAGGCAGAATTTGATTCTACAGAAGCGCCATTGCGTGAGGGGCGTATGAGTTTAAATATGCCGATTTTACTTAAGCCGCAAAACTACGGTTACAGCAGCAGCGGTATGTTTGATAAATATAAGGACCCGTCACTTTATCCCCTGGCAGCACTGATTATTAATGCTGAATTGAAGCTGCCGCAGACGGCTGACTACCTACTGGTCGTTAAATCCACGCCACCACGTGAAGTAGGTGGAGCGGGTAATGTGCAGGTCTCAATAGAACTGCGAATCGGCGGCGAGCTGGTTTATCAGATGCCCTATTCGAAAAGTCTGGCAAGCCGTCAGCATCGCTTACATTTGCAGGGTGGTGTTCAGTCAATGGAGCTGCGCATATTTGCGCGCTCCCCTGGTTTTGGCCCAAGCCAGACAGGCACAAAGGTCTATATGGGACTGCAGGCAGAAGGCGAAATCAGCCCGTCACCTATCAGCGCCTATCTGCACGAATAATAGTCTGTAGTAACTGGATCTCAGTGCTCGGCGAGTACATCTATTTGCCCTTTGTTTACGGGCAAGCAGTGCTGGTTAACGTAACAGCTAACCAGCTAAAGCGGGTTTAGTTTATTTGAGGCTTCCTGCTTTTCGCGCCCTGGCAAGCTCGTCGAATGTAATGGCTCTGGCTTTACTGCCCCAGGATGAACGCTGATAATTGACCAGTTTTAGCAGTTCGCTGTCATTAAGGCGACCGACGTATCCTATAGGCGGCATCCTGCCGGAATACATCTGATTGTTCACTATCAGTCCACCGTGGTAGCCGAAAATGATCCGCCGCAAATATTTCTGAATGTTTTCCGGGTCGTCTGAATTAACCTGAGCGTTGTCAGCTAGCGGCGGAAAGATACCTGGAACACCATTACCATCAGGTTGATGGCACGCGGCACAGTGCTGCATATATAGACCCTCACCCATTGAGCTTGCCTGAACAGGTGAGATGCTTAGCAATAGAGCGGCAGTCGTAACTACAGCAGAGCTGGTTATTGACATCGTCTTATTTAGAATTTTCATTTTGTCTTTTCCTCAGTAAAACATGTAGGCTGGTGTTAGTTTACCAACTCCAACGATTATAATCGCATATTGAATAATCATTTATACATTATTCTGTAAATATCCCCAATCAATACCAGCCTGGCATTTGCAATATAATATTGCATTGTTGTAAATAGCCAGTTTAAGGTTTATTTAATATATGCTTGAAAAACGGGATTGTAATAAAAAATTAAAAAGGTAGTTTGTGCGTTATATTGTCTAACGCTGTTGTAGAAAAACCTGATAAAAGTGCATTTTTATTCACGTATCCAATGACTATCATAGGTTTGTACTGGTAAATATAATTCAAGATTTTGTTCTTATTGAGGTAACGTCAAAAGCTTGAGCACAATAGAGATAAGGTGCCCGAGCTTTCTACTACAAACGTTTGTTGAATTTTATGGTAAATCTGTGTATTAACCGTTTTGGGTTGTGTTTTTTGAGCAGACCATTCAATTTGAACAGGAGTAGGTGTTTGCAAGTGCTTCAAGTGCAATTTGTGCTGCTGGTCGACTCAGGTCGCTGTCCCGGCTAGCCGCATATAGAATATAAGTTTTAGCCAGATTTCGAGATGATGCATCCTCAGGCAGACAAATTTTCAGTGTTTCAGGTTGTGCGGGTGAGTGCAGAGTAAGACGTATAGTCTCTTCTACACCGCTAATGAAACCCCAGCAATATCTTTGACGTTGTCTACCAAGAGACGTTAGTGAGCTTGATGAACAATATGTTAATAAATCCTGGGCAGTTAGCTGCTGAGGAAAAATGGTTTGAGTGTTATTCGTATCCTCTTTTCCTGTAGCGGCCCCACAGACGAAAAAAAACAGAATACAAATATAGTTAATCTTCATGTTTACCTCGTTAATACATCGCTGTATAAGCCACAAGTGTGTAATAGAGTAATAATATAAAATATTAGTATTTATTATCAACCGACCCTGTTTTTATTGCAACACTGTCGAGTGTAGTTAACTTAAATGCCGCTATAACATATCCATACAGCAATAATTACTCATTTCACTTAAAACCCTTTAATTACCCTGATAATTTAATAAACGTTAAAGATTGTTAATTATGAGGTGTGTCTATCGAAGTCAGTCCCTTGACTGTATACACTTCGCTAACAACTTATTACCCAGGATTAATGAAAAATGAAAACAAATTCTAAAGTTAGCATGATTCGATCAGTACCTGTCTGGAAACACTCTTTGAAATTTTTACTCTTGTTGGCTGTGATGATAATGGTTATGAAGCCTGTTATGGCTGACACGGTTAATATTAATAAGGCAAATATTGAAACTTTACAGCAAAATTTACAAGGCGTCGGCCCGGTAAAAGCACAGGCTATTATTGACTATAGAAAAAAGAATGGGCCATTCAAGTCGGTTAATGATCTTAAGAATGTTTCAGGTTTTGGTGATGAAATTATAAATAATAATAAAAAGAATATATCTACCTCTCGTGGTTTAACAAGAGCAGATGAAAATAAAGAGCGTAATAATACAAGGAAGGTTGAAAAATCAAAGTCTGTAGATCGTGACGATGATGGCAAAGGCAAGAAATATGATAAGGATAGTAAGACCAGGAAAGATAAAAAGGATAAAAAAGACAAGAAGTCTAAGAAAGACAAAAAAGACAAGAAGTTAAAGAAGGATAAAAATTTTAAGAAAGATAAAAAATCTAAAAAAGACAAGAAAGATAAGGAGTCTAAAAAAGACAGGAAATCTAAAAAGTCTAAGAAGGATAAAAAAGACTAATAGTTATGTTGGTGAAGTTGGTTTAAGTGAGTGAATAGAGTATAAAACCCTATAATTTAGATTAAAATATGGCTAACAGGCTGGTTACGGATATAAGTTTTTATTCTCTTATAACAGTATCTGATGTTATATCTTTGATCTGAGTGGGTTGGCCGCTACGTATGCTTTGATAATCAATATACAAGTCAACATTACTAGAAAAATATTGATTACTTTGCTGGCTCGTGATTGCAGGTGATGAACCAGAAGGGTTGGCGCTTGTAGATATTAATGGCTGGTTAATTAACTGACATAATTTAATTATAAGTGGGTGTTTTGAAACGCGAACAGCCACCTTTTTATGTTTTCCACTGACCCAGCTCGGGGTGAATGGCGACTTATTTACTAACCAGGTTGTGACTGATTTTTCACTTAATATTTTTTGTTTTTCTTTGGCTGATATGTCTATATAGGGTGCAAGTTGCTTTATATCACCGGCAACAATAATCAGGCCCTTATCAATGGGTCTTTTTTTTAGATGAAGAATTCGTTTTACGGCTGATTCATTTAATGGGTCACAGCCTAAACCAAAAACTGATTCAGTGGGGTAGGAAATGACTCCGCCATCTTTAATGATTTTTGCTGCTTGTTCAATTTGAGAATTTTCAGGCATATTTGCCCTGGATTAACTTTTTTAAAGAAAAAGAAAATAACGCAAATGAACGCAAATAAAAGCAAAAACATATTCTGCATGCCGCAGGCACGATATGCTTGTCCTTTATTCTCAAGCATTTGCGTTCATTTGCGTTCATTTGCGTTCATTCGCGTTTTCTTTTTAGTCTTTTTTCTTTACAGCTTTCTTTTTAGCCGTTTTCTTTTTCACTGTTTTTTTCTTCGTTGCTTTTTTCTTAACAGTTTTCTTTTTGGCTACTTTTTTCTTAGAAACCTTCTTTTTGGCGGCTTTTTTCTTTTTGCCTTTGCGTTCCGGCGCTGCTTCTATAAGCTCTTCGCATTCTTTCAGGGTTAGGCTGGCAGGTTCCCTGTCTTTTGGTATTTTGGCGTTTTTATTGCCGTCGGTAATATATGGGCCATATCGACCATTGAGAACTTGAATTTCAGAGTTATCGAAAGTTTTAATGTATTTATTCGCTTCGAATTCTTTTTTCTCTCTTACCAGTATCATCGCTGTTTCAAAATCGATATTGTAAGGGTCTATGCCTTTTTCCTGAAATTCTTTACGGATAGAAACAAAAAATTTGCCGAATTTAACATAAGGCCCAAAACGACCTACGTTACTGCTTACTTCTTCTCCTTCATCTGTTTCACCCAGAACCCTGGGTAATACGAATAAATCGTAAACATTGTCCATGGTGATGTCGGCCATTTTCTGGCCGGGTTTCAAACTGGCAAAGCGCGGTTTGTCTTCGTCATCTTTATCACCGATTTGTGCGAATGAACCATAAGGGCCCATACGTACAGTAATGGGTTTACCGCTTTCCTTGTCGATGCCGATTTCACGACTTTGAGCAACATCTGCGCGACTCACGTTTTCATCTATGTCTTCTACTTTTTTGATGAATGGTGTCCAGAAATTTTCCATTAATGGTAGCCATTCACTTTCACCACGAGAGATAGCATCAAGCTCATCTTCCAGGCGTGCAGTAAAATCGTAGTCTACATAGGTTTCAAAATATTGAGTTAAGAATTGATTAACAATTCTTCCCATATCTGTCGGTGTAAAACGACGATTTTCATTTTCAACATATTCACGGAATACCAGTGTCGAAATTATATTTGCATAGGTAGAAGGTCGGCCAATACCGTATTCTTCTAACGCCTTTACCAAACTTGCTTCTGTGTATCTTGGTGGTGGTTTGGTAAAATGTTGATTTGTAACTATGTTTAATAATTTCAAATCTTCACCTTCTTCTAGAGGAGGCAGGAATTTTTCATCATCATTCTTGTTCTTGTTTTCAGTTTCCGAGTCATTGTCTGAGTCGTTTTCTGTTTCGGTATCGTCCTGGTCTTCCATATAAACAGCCATAAAACCAGGGTGTTTAATAGTCGAACCATTTGCGCGGAACTGATTTTTTTCACCACAATTTAAATCAACAGCAACCGTATCTAATGTAGCCTGTACCATTTGACAGGCCACCGTACGTTTCCATATTAATTCGTATAATTTGAATTGATCAGGTTTTAATGCACTTTTTATTTTGTCTGGAATGTGATTCACAAATGTTGGGCGAATAGCTTCATGAGCTTCCTGTGCATTTTTAGATTTATTTTTAAATACACGGGCTTCGTCTGGCAGGTTGTCTTTGCCATAACGTTTTGAAATTAAATCACGTAACTCATCTAATGCATCCTGAGATAACAATAATGAGTCGGTACGCATATAACTAATTAAACCAACTGTTTCACCATCACCTATGTCGATACCTTCGTATAATTGCTGAGCAGTACGCATGGTGCGTTGTGCAGAAAAACCTAATTTTCTTGATGCTTCCTGCTGCAAGGTAGATGTCGTAAATGGTGGAGATGGATTACGTTTTGTTTGTTTTTTGGTTATTTTAGTAACCGTTAACTTGCCATTAGCGGCACTGTTTAGTGACTTTTGTGCGGTTTCTGCCAGTTCTGTATTATTAATAGTAAACTGCGATACTTTCTCATTGTTATAAATGCGCAGTTTACTTGAGAACTTTTTATTGTCTTTTTCTGTGTCAGCTAAAATAGTCCAGTATTCTTTAGAATCAAAAGCCTCTATTTCTTCTTCACGGCTAACAATCATTCGAAGAGCGGGGCTTTGTACTCGCCCTGCAGATAAGCCGCGTTGTATTTTTTTCCACAACAATGGAGAAAGATTGAAGCCAACCAGGTAATCCAGGGCGCGTCTGGCCTGCTGGGCATTGACCATAGGCATGGATAACTCACGTGGGTTATCCACGGCTTCTCTTAATGCGCGTTTGGTTATTTCATTAAAAGCAATTCGGTGAACAGTTTTATCTTTAAGTGCGCCGGTTTCTTTTAACAGCTCATACAGGTGCCACGAAATGGCTTCTCCCTCGCGGTCGAGGTCGGTCGCGAGATAGAGGGTGTCAGCTTTTTTTAAGGCTTTCTTGATGGCTTCAACATGTTTCTCATTTTTTTCAATGAGTTGATACTTCATACTGAAGTGATCATCCGGGTCAATAGCGCCCGTTTTCGGGATTAAATCACGAACATGTCCATAAGATGCCAGTACATGAAAGCCCTTGCCCAAATATTTTTTTATTGTTTTAGCTTTAGCCGGTGACTCTACAATTAACAGACTGTTACTCATGTAATACTCATGATTATTGTTATATTTAATGAAATGTTTTTTTACTTTAGTAAATTTTTCTTAATATTGTTTGTTTATTTGCAAATTAGTTTAAATAACTGCCTGTATTGGTATCAAAGATCAGGTTTTCCATCCAGGCATAAGCATTTTCTTCACCTGGCTGGCTATACAGCACGATCATAATAACCCACTTGAGCTGTTCAAGTTCGAGTTCAACATCTAATGCAATAACACGGTCTAAAATGACTTCGCGACTAACATCAGAAATAATCTGATTTTGCTCAAGGTGTATTAGAAAGCTAATGCAATCCGGTTCGAGCAGCATTTTTTCCAGCTCACTGTATATGCGCACTGACTGTGAGTTGATAACAGGATTGTCGGCAGAAGAGGATAGAAGGTCTGTATGGATCTTAGCCAGGTCTTCTAACCAGTCAAAAGCAAGTAAAATATCATGTTGTGGGAAACCCAGATCTTCAAGACGGTCGAACATATGTTCGTTTTCCGGCAGTACAGGGTTTTCATCAGTAATAATGTTTTCAAACAGATACATCAAAACATCAACTACATTTTGTTTCATTCGTTCTCTCTTAAGCTCTCATACTATATATGTATGAGCTTAGTTAACTATTTTAGTTCGTACTATTTAAAGTGCGAGAATACAGCCCATTTTCTGAAACCACCATGCCCTGTAACTCTAATATCAAGAGCATAGAGGCTATTTCAGATGCGTTCAGATTACTTCGTTCTACCAGTTCGTCAATAGCCACGGGTTCATACTCCATGTGTTTTAACAGACTCTGGTAGCTGGAATCAAGCTCACCATGTGTTTTTTCTGAACTAGTTTTAGCAGATTCTGCGGCGCTAGTATGGCGAATTGAGCTGGAATTTACCAGTGGTAACAGTTCTTCTAGTATATCAGCGGCGTTTTCTACCAGTTTTGCACCTGATTTAATTAGCTGATGACAGCCTTTTGACAGGGGATTATGGATGGAGCCAGGAATGGCAAAAATTTCACGTCCCTGTTCCATCGCGTGGCGCGTAGTGATCAACGAACCACTGTTTATAGCCGCCTCAGTGACCAAAGTGCCTATGCTTAAACCGCTTATTATTCGATTCCGTTTCGGAAACAGGCCTTTATGTGGGTCGGTGCCAATCGGTGATTCGCTAATCAGGCAGCCATTTTTAGAAATGGCTTCAGCAAGTCTGGTATTGGATTTGGGGTAAATAGTATGCAAACCATTAGCAACCACGGCAATACTGCCAGCCAGGCCTTTGAGTGCGCCTAGATGACATGCTGTGTCTATGCCAAGAGCTAAACCGCTGGTAATGGTTATTCCCGCATCAGAAAGGTGGTGAGCAAAATTTTCAGCAATTTGTCTGCCGGCGGCTGTAGGTGTGCGGCTGCCGACCATTGCCAGTTGTGTTTGATTTAGGTAATCGATATCACCAATATAAAATAGCGCATAAGGTGGGTCATTTATTTCCAGTAGCTGCTGTGGGTACTGGTGATCATCATAAAACAAAATGCCATGCTCAGGATGCTCAAGCCAGGCCAGGTCTCGATCTATTTCTGAAATATTCAGCTCGTTAATTCGGTTTATCTGTGATTCATTAAGCTGCGCATGACTTAATTTACTGCTGCTCGCATCAAAAATAGCACCTGCACAGGAGAAGTTGCTAACGAGCTGATTAAGTGTTGTTGGTGGTAAAAAACAGCGCACCAGTTTTAACCGCTGATGTAAATCATCCTCTGATATTTCAGCCATAAACGTGTCCGTGAGTGTAAATTTAAAAAACAGTAGTTTATAGGTAATGAATTCAGAAAGGCAAATGAAGCGAGTATTTATCTGTATTTTGAGATTAGAAATAGGTGTTAGTTTGAAAAGCAGGTTTTTCAGGCAAAAAAAAGCTGGCACCTAACTTTCAGGTTGCCAGCTTACGATGTGACACATTTAAAGTTATAGTTGTTTTACCTTGGTTTATCGACCCTGTCCAAATTGCTGATAGTACGTGTTGATTTGAGTATCAGACCGTAACTAACCTCGTCAAACACCTTAAATAACATCATTAAACCGCTGCGTTCATCAGGTAACATGATTTCCAGTTTGTCTTCATCGCCACGGTCACGACTGGTTCTGTCCAGAAAACGGTCACGAGCAATGCCACCAGCTTGATAGGTTGCCAGAAGGTGCCCAATTTCTAAACCGTCATTACTACCCCGGTTTATAACGGCAATCTGGTATTTGGCTATTGATGAAATAGCATCGAATAACGAAATAATTTTACCGTCTATGTAATCATTTGGTAGTCGAGGGAAATATTGCTGATCAATTGCTGTTTTGTCTGTAGGTAATAAGCGATCACCTATCAGCACTTCTCTAGACGTTCTTAGCAATATGCCAGAAGAAGGTGTAGCGTATTTATGGATTCTAACTTCACCTGCATAAATCACTTCAAAACCGAGTAATTTGTCAGTATCCGGGTCAACAAGTCTACTTCCTTCGCGGAAAACGCTATATCGACTGCGCTCCTTATCTAATTCACCCCTGATATAAACTTTATTGTTAGCACCAAGAACCAGATGAGCGTCATCACTGCCAACAATATAAGGAGCCGCTTGCCATTCATCCTGAGATATTACACGAGGGCGAGTTAAAAACTGGCGAACGGCATCTGCAGGAATGCTTGGAATGGCTTCATTTAGTGTTTGTCTGTGAATTGAAGGTGTTAACTTAACAACTTTACGGCCACCGGTGTCTGTGCTTTCACGACGAATGACGTCTTCACCTTCAGCAGGGCGTGCTACCTGGATTCGTGGTACACCATTAACATAAGTTAAAGTCAGAATATCACCGGGGTAGATAAGATGTGGATTTTGGACCTGGGGGTTACGCTGCCATATTTCTGGCCAGTACCAGGGGTCCTGTAAGAACATACTGGCAATATCCCAGAGCGTGTCGCCCTTTTTCACGATATACTCTCGTGGGTGATTAGCAGCTAGCTCGAAATGTTGAGTGCTTGAGGCCTGATCTTCATTGGCTTCTGAAGCTGTCGCTGTATCAGTTGACTCTATCGTGCCTGATTGTGGCTGAAAAGCTTCCGATTCTGTTGTCAGGTCGCTATTATCCGGCCCTGTAGGAGTGCTGGAACAAGCAGACATCAGTGCGATTGATATAAATAATAATGCAAAGCGTCCATATTTGGGCATGAGTGCTTTTATTTCCAAGGTATGAATCCCCATATTTATCCGTGGTTTTCAAGAGTTTAGCTGATAAACTTGAATTAATGAAGTAAGTTTACCCAGTAATTAACAATAGTTTATTTATTGTCTTTTTGCTGGCGCAAAATATTGAGAGAGATTGTTATGCCCCTGTTGGAAATTTTAAAGTTTCCCGATGATCGTTTACGCACAAAAGCGCAGCCTGTTGAAACGGTTACCGATGAAATAAAACAACTGGTAGATGATATGTTTGAAACCATGTATGCGGCTCCCGGCATTGGCCTTGCGGCAACACAGGTTAATGTCCATAAACGTATTGTAGTCATAGATGTTTCACCAGAGAAAGATGAACCCCTGTGCCTGATTAACCCTGTTATTACATCTAAAGATGGTATAGAGACGCATGAGGAGGGCTGTTTGTCTGTTCCCGGCATCTATGAAACAGTCGAAAGGGCAGAGCGTATAAAATTCACAGCACTAAACCGTGAAGGTAAAGAATTTAAAATGGATGTAGATGATCTGTTAGCAATATGTGTTCAGCATGAGCTGGATCACCTGGAAGGCAAGCTGTTTGTGGATTATTTATCACCGTTAAAGCGAAGCCGTATTAAAAAGAAACTGGAAAAACACCAGAAAACGGCAGATATGTAGTGAGTGATAAAACCCTGAAAATTATTTTTGCAGGTACGCCTGATTTTTCTGTTGCACCTCTGAAAAAACTAATTGAATCTGAGCACGAAGTTGTTGCGGTTTACACTCAGCCTGATCGTCCTGCGGGCAGGGGGCGTAAACTTACTCCTGGCCCTGTAAAAGTCTGCGCTCTGGAGTCTGGTATTGATGTTTATCAGCCTGAAAAGTTAAAAGATAAAATAGACCAGCAGCCGTTAATTGACCTTAATGCCGATTTAATGGTTGTGGTTGCCTACGGTATTATTCTTCCTGAAGTTATTCTTAATGCCCCAAAATTGGGCTGTATTAATATACATGCGTCGTTATTGCCGCGTTGGCGTGGAGCCGCGCCTATCCAGCGTGCCATTCTCGCCGGTGATGCTGAGTCGGGTATTACTATTATGCAAATGGATGTGGGTTTAGATACAGGTGATATGTTACTTAAAACTCGATGTAATATTGAGCCTGAAGATACCGGTTCAAGTTTGCATGATCGCTTGTCTATTATGGGGGCTGATGCATTAATGCAGGCGTTACCCGGAATAATTAATAAAACGATTAAGCCAGAAAAGCAGAATGATTCACTGGCAAATTATGCACACAAGTTACAAAAATCTGAAGCAGTGATTGACTGGAGTAAATCGGCGAAGGAAATTCGCTTACAGGTAAGTGCATTTAATGCATGGCCAGTAGCGCAAACGCCTATTGATATTAAAGGTAAAACTCAGATGTTGCGTATCTGGCGGACTAAAGTGAACGATGAAGTTAAAAGTTCAATAGCGGGTCAGCCAGGGCAGGTGTTGAGCTGTACTAAGCAAGGTATAGATGTTTTAACCGGTGATGGTGTTTTACGGTTACTGGAAATTCAAATGCCGGGTAAAAAACCAATGGATGTTGCGTCGTTTGTAAATGCAAATGACATTAGTG
>JAPHRB010000117.1 GCA_026197015.1 Gammaproteobacteria bacterium
CTAAACACATTGCAGAACGTAAGTCCTGTAGTGAATCAACTGGAGGTACCGGGAGGTAACCGCCTTTAATGCCAGGGCGGTGACCCAGGTTGCCAGATTCAGTCTGTACGTGTTTGCTCCATTCTGCTTCTTCAGAACCGATTTTGTAGCTAACGGAACCCATTGAGTTTTCCCAGGTTACAGAATCGAATACGAAGAATTCATTTTCAGGGCCGAAGTATGCAGTATCAGCGATACCAGTAGATTTCAGGTACTCTTCAGCACGTTTAGCGATAGAGCGTGGGTCACGCTCATAACCTTGCATTGTTGCAGGTTCGATAATGTCACAGGTGATATTCATTGTTACTTCTTCGCAGAATGGATCCATTACTGCGGTAGAAGGAACAGGCATCATAATCATGTCTGATTCGTTAATGCCTTTCCAGCCTTCAATTGAAGAACCGTCGAACATTTTGCCATCTTCGAAAGTGCCTTCGTTTAAAGTGTGAGAAGGAACAGAAACGTGCTGTTCTTTGCCACGTGGATCTGTGAAACGAAAATCAATGAATTTTACATCATTGTCTTCCACCATTTTTAGTACGTCACTAGCTGTCATATCTGACATGTGGTTGTCTCCAAATATTAATCTAAAATGTTAATCTAAACTGTTTGATCATAAATTTGATCAGAATAAAAAATGTGAATCTGAAACTCGTCGGATTTAAGTGCTGTAACGCTAAATGAGGATTAGCAGTACCTAAATGCGACAGGTCTCTTATGTCACAATGCTCAGCGGACTATTCTGCACAAAATGTGCCACTTGTAAAACCTATTCGTAGGGGTATTTCAAACAAATTAATAACTTGTGCTGCATCATTTTGGTGCAATAGAGTTAATCACGCACTTTAATGGTGCTTATCTGTATAAAATGGCTACTGAACCGATGTATTTTAGTCTTTTGCTGGCTTTTTCAATTTTCTCTTTTAATTGTTCAGGTTTGCTTCCTGACTGAATGATATTTAAAGGTAATACTAATTCTATATTAACGGTGCCGTCGAGATAGTGCAGGGTCGTGTCCAGTAATTGCTGTGTTTCAGGTATATCCTGCCAGTATTCAGCCAATCTGCTTAGAATATCGGCCCTGAGAGGCAGGTGCTTGCAGCTATTTTCAGTGTGTTCGTCGTCTTCAGGGTCAATATGGACAGTAACATCATTAACTTCATCAAACTGCCCTATTAGACCTAATTCAACCGCCTCAGAGATCTGATGACCTTCAGAAACGCTAATTTTGGGTGAAACAAGAATATGTACATCGGCCAGCGCACTGTGTCCCATTTTACGTGTACGCAACATATGCATCTGTTTAACGCCGTCTACCGAGAGTATGGCGGTTTCCATTTCCTGCAGCCTTTCGGGTTCTAAACCTGTATCAACTAATTCCTGAAAACTCTGGTGACCCAGGTCCCAGCCTATTTTACAAACCATAAAAGCAACAATAATTGCCGCCACTGAATCCAGTAGAGGGTAACCCCAGATTGCGCCAGCGATGCCTGCAAATACAACAATAGATGAAATGGCGTCACTGCGATGATGCCATGCATTGGCTTCTAATAGTTTAGATTTAACTCGGCGAGCAACTACCATGGTGTATTGATACAACACTTCTTTGCTCAAAATAGACAGGCCAGCAATAAGCAGTGTGATCTGTGTTGGAATGGCGATATTCTGATAGTCGATAAGTCTGTTTATGGCATCTATCCCTATACCTATGCCAACCGCTGTGAGTAAGACAGCTAATGTAATAGTTGCAAAGGTTTCATATCGGGCATGACCGTAGGGGTGGTCCTCGTCAGCTTCAACATTTGAATGATGAGTGGCCAGCAATACCATGGCGTCAGAGACCAGGTCAGATAATGAGTGCAGGCCATCAGCAATTAACGCTTGTGAGTGGCCTATAAAGCCAAAAAACAGCTTACCAATAGAGAGTAATAAATTCACAATAAGCCCCCACCAGGTGGCTTTGTCCATTGCTCTTTTTCGTTGATTTGTATCTAGTTCCACAGTCTGACAATGTCTAAAAATTAATAATGCGCTATTGTCCTGTCTTGTGAGATAGCATGCAAGCCACCAGTATAAATAAATGCAGGTATAATTAGCTAAATTAAGCTGAAGTGAGAATATTTATGAAGATAGAAATTCAGGTAGAAAATATAAAATGTGGTGGTTGTGCGGGCACCATTAAGAAAAATATTCTAAATGACAGTCGAGTTGAGACTGTTGAGGTTGATATTGAGCAGGGTGTTGTTGTTATAGAGTCTAAAGTTGATGCTCGCGATGATTATAGTGCGGCCTTACTAAAAATGGGTTACCCGGAAACAGGAACCGCGGAAGGTCTGGCCGCAGCTAAAGCCAAAGCTAAATCATTTGTGAGTTGTGCAGTGGGTAAAGTTGATAATATGGTGAAAAAATAAGATGAATATTAGTGTGTTAAATGTTGTTAGATAATAGATGAGTTCATTTACCCGAAACGTCCCACTACTGGCCTTTTGTCAGGCCATGGCCATGAGTGGGGCATCGTTAATGGTTGCCACCGCAGCGCTTGTTGGTTTTGAGCTGGCAGAAGATAAGTCATTATCAACGTTACCATTAGCTGTGCAGTTTATTGCGGTCATGTTAACCAGTATCCCCGCTGCTATGTTGATGAATAAAATTGGTCGTAAAGCGAGTTTCCTGTTTGCATTTTTATTTGGAGTTAGTGGCGCCGTTGTTTCTACTTTAGCTATTATGCAGCATGAATTCTGGTGGTTTGTGGGTGGCGTTTCATTAATTGGCGTGCATAACAGCTTTGCAAACTATTATCGTTTTACAGCGGCTGATGCTGTTGATATAGACCATAAAAGTCGCGCCATATCTTTAGTAATGGCGGGGGGCGTTATAGCTGCAATCATTGGCCCTAATCTGGCCAACTATACGCGTGACAGCTTTCAGGGTGTAGTCTTTGCAGGCAGTTATGCTTCGCTTGTTGTGTTGTATCTTTTGTCAGTAATTGCCATAACCTTTTTAAGATTACCGGTTGAAGATCATAGTGATAAAAAAGAAGTTGCACAACGAGATCTAATTGAAATATTAAAACAGCCCGTCTGTATTGTTGCCATTATTTGTGCAATGTTAGGTTACGGTGTAATGAGTTTTGTTATGACGGCTACACCACTGGCTATGAATCACCATAATCACAACTTTTCTGATACTTCATTTGTTATTCAATGGCATGTTCTGGCGATGTTTGCGCCCTCGTTTATTACGGGTTTTATTATAAGAAAAACAGGCGAATTAAAAGTTATGCTGGCAGGTGTGTTGTTAGGTTTTGCCTGTGTGGTATTTAATCTGGCGGGCACAACAATAGTCCACTTTTGGGTTGCACTTGTTCTGCTGGGAGTGAGCTGGAATTTTATGTTTGTTGGTGCGACTAGTCTTTTAACACAGGCGTATCATCGTGCAGAGCGTTTTAAAGTACAGGCATTAAATGATTTTATAATATTTAGTGTGGTTGCTTTTGCGTCACTGTCGGCGGGTTACCTGCAATATAATTTTGGCTGGCGCAGTGTCAATATGGGGGTTTTGCCCTTATTGTTAATAGCCATGTTAAGTATTGTGTATTTAATGGTTTATCAGTACCGCGAAAAAAGACAGGTTTATATTTAACTATAAACTTAACTGTCTGGTCATCTTTTTGTAATATTTCTGTCACGAACCGAATGCAAAATATTATTATTAAATTGATATTAAAAGGTGAAAAGATGAAATTTTGCATACGTGAATGGAGTGAAAACACCGCCGTGTTAATGACTGAAGCAGGGCATGTGTTGTCATACTTCGGGTCAGTTAATGAGGCCTTAGATGCATGCTCGCAATGGTATAATATTAATACCAGTGAATTAAAACATAATGTTTGTGTGTTATATAGAAACCCGGACTATGCAAAGTCTTTAGTTTCAGTAAAAGCTTGATTACACATCACAAACTTCAATTAAAATAAACACTTCATCATCTGCATCACGGGTTTTTATAACCTTGTGACCATTAATTCGACACCAGGCAGGAATATCATTTAATGCGCCCGGATCTGTCGAGACAACTTCAAGTGTGTCGCCTATATTTAATTCTTTAATTTTATCCTGGGTGCGAATCACCGGCATAGGGCAAAACATTCTACGGGCGTCCAGTTCAAAGTGTGGCATTAAACATACCACTCCGGGTTTATTTCAGATGCAGGCATAGGTTTTACAACCAGTGTTGTTGTGTCGCCATTCGTGCGACGTGCTTCAATTGTGACGCTGTCTTTGTCTCTGCCCTGAGAAAAACGTGCTGAAATTTGTGCGGCAAGTTCAAGGTCTTTATCTGTAGCGACACCATCAAGTAATGTTAAAGGCCCCGGGCAATCCATGGTTTTAAAAGTAATGAAATTGTTTTTATAACCCTGCAGAAACTTATTCTCGCCGTCTTCACGGCCGATAATTAATTTGTAATGAGGCGCTGGTCGAATATGCCGGCCTACTTTTAGTAACATAATATCGTCCATTTCATATTCGCGAGTGCCACGGGCATCCCATAAATCTACCAGTTTTGCAGAGTAACTTTCATCTGTTAAAAAGCAGCAACCACCGGCGGGTTTTGCATAATCTTCAAAGCCGTATTTTTTGGCAAGCGCCATTTGGGGTTTACGGTTACGTCCGGAAAAACCGAATAATTCATCACGTTTAACCCAGCCCTCTTTTTCAGGCAGTGTCTCTGGTAAATTTTGAGCACATAAGGGGCGTAATAATCTATCATCTGCACCAGATTCACGAGAAACTACCGGCATAGTGTCTTTACGTTGAGACATTGGTCGCTGACCGACAACCTCACCGGTAATTATAAAATCGAAACCATTTTCTTCAGCCCATTGTTTAGCCTTGTTGACCATAAATATTTTACAGTCGAGACAGGGGTTCATATTTTTGCCATAACCGTGTTTAGGGTTGATGAGTACGTCTTTATACTCTTCTACGATATCAATTATGTGTAATTTGATGCCCAGTTGTTCAGCAGACCATAACGCATTGTTTCGTTTAGATTTAGACTTGTCCTGTTTGCGAATAGCATGGGTATGGCCTTCAACGCAAAAACCGGTAAAGAAATTTATACCTTCTACATGTATGCCCTGTTCAAGCATGACACGTGCGGCGAGTAATGAATCGAGGCCGCCAGAAATAAGGGCGACAGCTTTGCGTTGTTGAGACATGGGGGGAACCTGGTTAAATATGAAACAGAATGGGTTATTTTATCAGTAAATGCTTATTTCTTCATCAACCATGGAATAGAGCCGGGCACTGAGCGCCATAATTGAGTATTTTGTGCGGCATATAAAACTGCCTCGTCTTTGTCACCAGAGCTTAATGACTCGGGCATGCGCTTAGGCATTTTTATTTTACCTGAGAGTAACTTAGGTACATATTTGTTATGAGTTAAGGCCTGTTTTTTGAGTAATTTACTGTTTTTATCATCGCCAGACTCAATGAATGATATTAAAGCCTGATCAAACAGAAAAAACGCGCCATTATCATGCTGAAACTGTTGTGTTAGCTGCTTGGCTTTATCAAATTGTTTGCTTTGAATATAACAATTACTTAACGGATAACGATTGAACTGGTTATCAGCTGGATTCAGGTTAATAGCGCGTTCGTAACAGCTTATAGCGTTATCAAAATCATTCAAAAGTGCGTAACTGCTTGCCAGGTTGGTGAGTGCCTCCATAAACGTGCGGGTTTCACGAATCAGCCAGAAACGACCTGTATTTTTTGTAAAGAATTCATCACCCAGAACACGTTCACAGCCTTCCACGGCGCGCTTGAGTAAGTCTCTACGTTCAGCGGAGTTAGCCGCTTCCCACTGAGCCAGCAACATTAAAGCGTTTATATTGTCTGTGTCCTGTTCAAGGGCCTGGTGCGCTAATTGTACCTTTTCAACAGGGTCATCCGTCGCCCAGGCCTGTTGTATAAGCTGGCTAGCATCCTGCCCCGGATTTGAATTGTTCATAATGGGTATGCCTGCAGAATTTTTTGCGGCTGTCGAGGTGATATTGATTCTTGCTGCCTGAGATTCCTGCCTATATTTTTTAGCCAGATCAGCGTAATCCTGCATCAGTTTATTAAATTCACTGTAAATGTGCCGGGTAACCGCCTCTATAGGCAGCGCGCCATTCTGAAACCTGGCGGTGATTTGTTGTGCGTTATGCAGATTAGAGAAGAAACTCAACATCATCCAGAATGACTGGGGTTGTGCCTGTTCTTTGCTTTCATCCCAGAAATGCTCGGTTAAAGTCAGACCTAATTCAAAACCTTTACACCATTGATGAAGCGCATTCTCAGTGAAATTAGCCTCAAAAGGTTCGGTTAATTTACAGGTTTTGGGTAAAGCAACCATAAAATCATCGATATCACGGCTTATATACTGCTGAACTTCAATAATGGCGTTGATGTAGTCAGTTTCTTTAACCAGCTGAAGCTGGTCAGAAAACACAGCAGGTAACCAGTCACTGTGTTTGAGTTTGCCGGGCGTACAGCAAATGGCAAATAAAAATCCAAACAGCTGATCTAGTTTCAATGTGTTGGCCGGGCGTTCAGCTTTATTTAACCAGTCGGCAAGAATGGGCAGTGTAATGTTAGTATCAGACATGAAAATTCAGTTTTTAAAATGGTCGCGTATTATCGGTGATTGACTAAAGAATTAGTAGCTCGGTTTAGCAGAAATTATGTAGAACGATATCAACTGGCTTTATAAAATGCTTTTAAAAAAAGTTACAGGTCATTTTAACTCTAATTCGGTATACTTGCGGGCTTGTAAATAAAATAGAAAAATATAAATGGCACACGATGTATCGACATTTCAGGGTCTCATAAGGGCACTTCAGGATTACTGGGCGGAGCAGGGCTGCGCAATTATTCAACCACTTGATATGGAAGTGGGTGCGGGTACGTTTCATCCGGCCACATTCTTACGTTCAATCGGGCCGGAGCCATGGCGTGCCGCCTATATTCAGCCCTGTCGTCGACCAACTGACGGGCGTTTTGGTGAAAACCCAAATCGTTTGCAGCATTATTACCAGTTTCAGGTGGCGTTAAAACCTAATCCCGATGATATTCAGGAGTTATACCTGGACTCATTAAAGATGCTGGGTTTTGATCCCCTGGAGCATGATATTCGTTTTGTTGAAGATAACTGGGAATCACCAACTCTGGGTGCCTGGGGATTAGGCTGGGAAGTCTGGTTAAATGGTATGGAAGTAACACAGTTTACCTATTTCCAGCAGGTCGGAGGCCTGGAGTGTCGCCCGGTAACCGGTGAAATCACCTATGGCCTGGAACGCCTTGCTATGTACATTCAAAACGCAAAAAGTATATTTGATTTAGTGTGGACCAAAGGCCCTCAGGGTGTTGTTACTTACGGTGATGTTTTTCATCAAAATGAAGTTGAGCAATCACATTATAATTTTGAACATGCAGATACTGATTCTTTATTTGCATGGTTTGATACCTGTGAAAAAGAGAGTGCGCGTTTAATAGAAGCCGGTTTGCCATTACCTGCTTATGAGCAAGTTTTAAAAGCTTCACATACATTCAATTTGCTTGATGCGCGTCATGCTATTTCGGTTACAGAGCGCCAACGATATATATTACGCGTTCGCACATTATCCCGTGCGGTTGCTAAAACATATTACGAAGCCCGTGAAGCTTTAGGTTTCCCTATAGGCAAGTCGACCACAGGGGGAGATAAATAATGAGCAAACTTATAAAAGGGCAAGATTTATTAGTTGAAATTGGCACTGAAGAATTACCACCAAAAGCCTTAAATAAATTATCAGATGCCTTTCTATCTGGAATTGAAGCGGGTTTGAAAGAGGCCGGTGTTGAGTTTAAAAAAATAACCGCCTATGCGACACCTCGTCGTCTGGCTGTTTTGATTAAAGCAGTTGCTGTAGCGCAAGCTGATCGTGATATAGAAAAATTAGGCCCCAATGTAAAAGCCGCCTACGATAAAGATGGTAACGCGACAAAAGCCGCGCAGGGTTTTGCCCGTGGCTGTGGAGTAGAGGTTTCAGAATTAGCAACAACAGAAACAGAAAAAGGTGAGCGATTAGTTTTTCGTATTCAGGAAAAAGGCAAACCAACTGTCGATTTAATTGCCGCGATTGTAGAACAGTCTTTAGCTCAACTGCCTATCCCTAAACGTATGCGTTGGGGTGATAGCAGTGCAGAATTTGTGCGTCCGGTGCACTGGATTGTATTGTTGTTTGGTAATGATGTCATTGATGCTGAAATAATGGGAATTAAATCTTCTCGTGAATCACGTGGCCATCGGTTCCATCATCCTGAGATAATAAATTTACAATCACCTGAAGATTATATAACTCGATTACAGTCACCCGGTTTTGTTATGGTGGATCGTGATGAGCGTTTAAGCTGTGTGAAAAAACAGGCAGAAATGGCGGCTAAAAAACTCGGAGGTAAAGCATTAATTGATGAAGACCTGTTACAGGAAGTTACTAATCTTGTTGAATGGCCGGTAGCCGTGTCAGGTGATTTTGATAAAGAGTTTTTAGAAGTGCCAGCAGAAAGTTTAATTTCATCAATGCAGGATCATCAAAAATATTTTCCAGTCGTAGACAAAAAAGGTAAATTGCTGCCACATTTTATTACCATCAGCAATATTGAAAGCAAAGACCCTGCAAAAGTAAAAGATGGTAATGAGCGAGTTATAAGACCGCGGTTAGGTGATGCAAAATTTTTCTGGGAACAGGATAATAAAAAGAAACTGGAAGAACATATTGAATCTTTGAATAAAGTTGTTTTTCAGAACAAGTTAGGTTCAGTTGGTGATAAATCACGCCGTGTAGCGAGTATCGCAGAATCGATAGCTAAAGATTTAAATGAAAATGCAGAATATGCAAAACGTGCAGGTTTATTAAGTAAGTGTGATTTGATGACCGAAATGGTCTGTGAGTTTTCAGACTTGCAGGGCATTATGGGGCGTTATTATGCAATCAATGATGGTGAGCCAGCAGAAGTCGCCGATGCTTTAGATGAGCAATATATGCCACGTTTTGCTGGAGATAATTTACCTAAAGGTAAAACAGGACAAATTGTTTCATTAGCCGATAAGTTAGATACATTATTAGGTATATTTGCAATAGGCCAGAAACCAACGGGTGAAAAAGACCCGTTTGCACTACGTCGAGCTGCATTAGGTTCGCTACGCATACTTATTGAATGTGATCTTGATTTAGATCTGGGAATAATGCTTTCCTATGCCGCTAAGGCCTATGCCGGTCAGGTAGAAGGTGAGAAAGCAATTGAAGAAGTCATTAACTTTATGCTTGAGCGTTTAAAAGTTTATTACACAAGTCAGGGCGTCAGTGTTGATGTATATGAGGCGGTTAGCGCATTAAGACCAACACGCCCATTAGACTTTGATAAAAGAATGCATGCAGTTAATGATTTTAGAAAACTGGATGAAGCAGAAAGTCTGGCCGCTGCAAATAAACGCATTGGTAATATTTTAAAGAAAGTAAAAGGTGAG
>JAPHRB010000033.1 GCA_026197015.1 Gammaproteobacteria bacterium
CTCACCAGGTTCTTCTCATACTTACAGTTTCACAGCGCCTGCTGCGGGAAGTTATTTATACACCGACGGTGTGAATGGTGAAATCGGCAAAGCTATGGGCTTAGCCGGTCCAATGGTGGTGATGCCCGGTAATGGCTCTAATAGCCTTTATAGCGGAGGCCCAGCTTTTGATCGTCAGTACACATTATTTATGAGTGATTTAGATGATCGCCTGAATAGTGCTGTGGCCAATGGTGGTAGTTACGATATGAATAACTACGAACCCAATTACTTTTTTGCTAATGGTCTGAGTTTTCCTGATACCACAACCGGTGGTGATACGCTGGTAACTATGGGTGTCGGTGAAAATGTTGCGATTCGTTTTGTGAATGGAGGCTGTATTACTTATCCCATGCATTTCCATGGTTACCATGTGAATGTGGCAAGCCGTGACCGTGTTGTCGAAACTTCTGTTATTGAAAAAGATACAGTTCAAGTTGAATTGTCCTCTTGTGTTGATGTGATTCTGCCGGTGGCTCAAGCCGGCGTATTCCCATTGCACACCCATTATGTGCCTGGCGTAACAGCAGGCGGCATGTACCCCAATGGTGGCCTCATTTTAATGAGCGCGTCTTAATCCATTGCGAACACATATAAATAATATCGAGGAGAACAAACATGTTTGAACTGAAAGAAATAAAAATGATGCGTTGGGGTGGTGATAACGACGGTGGCCGGTGGGGCGGTGGCGGTACAGGCGGCGGTGGAAGCGCTACGGGCGGTCGTACTTTCACTTTCCTGCCTGCGCCCACATCCGTTAATGTAAGAATGGAAGGAAGTGCAACTATGGCGAATGGTGCCTCAATCCGCACCTGGTCATTTGGTGGTGGATTTAATAATGATCGTACTGTGCCCAGCCCAGTATTTGAAGCCAATCAAGGTGAGGTTGTAAGGATTACGCTAAATTCCATGATGGAACACAGTATTCATTTTCATGGTCTGGATGTGGATCAGCAAAATGATGGTGTGCCGGCTACGTCTTTTGCAGTTGGCGGCATGGGTAATCCAAACTCTTATACTTATACCTTTAATGCTCCACACGCAGGTACTTACATGTATCACTGTCATGTGGATACACATAAACATTTTGAAATGGGGATGTTCGGTACAGTTATTATTCGACCTACTGATGGCAGCACAAATCGCGCCTGGTATAATGGGCCAACTTTTGATAAAGAATATATCTGGCAACTAACCACCTTTGATACTTCATGGCATAGTGGTGGTATGGGAGGTATGGGAGGAGGTGCTGTATTACAACGATACCGCCCAAACTATTTTATGATAAATGGAAAAGATGGAGCTAGTGCTCAAAATGACTCTGCAACTGCTATTAGTGCTGGGGCCGGTCAGAAAGTATTGGTCCGTATAAATGGTACCAGCTATTTGCCGGGAATTGTCCGAATGGGTGGGCTACCTTTTGAAGTTATCGCGTCCGATGGTCGGCCTTTGGCTCAATCATTTATAGCAACTGAAGTTATGTGCGCTCCAGGTGAACGATATGACATTATTTTGACAATGCCTTCATCAGGTCAATATACCGGTAGCATTGAATACCGAGATATTCGTAACGGAAAAACATTGGGCAGCGCAACAACAACGTTAACGGTTGTTTGATATTTTTATATGAAATACCTTCACATTTTTTGTGAAGGTATTTTATTTTTATTAAATGAAGCTAACTATCGTTTATACTATCAATGATTGGGCAACCATCTTTACTACCACGGCAAAGGTTAAGCAGTAATTGAAGTTCATTACGTAAAGTAGTAAGTTCAGCAAGCTGTGTTTCTACATGTTCTAGTTTATCTGCTGTGAGTTGTCTAACACTGTTTTTTGCATGCTGTGGATCTTCTCGCATACTAAGTAAATTTTTAATTTCTTCCAAACTAAAATTCATTCCTTGTGCACGTTTTATAAATTTTAATTTTGAAATGTCTTTATCTGTGTATTGTCGTACCCCTGATACATTGCGAAAAATATGACTTAATAAGCCGAACTTTTCATAATAACGTAGCGTATCTGCGGTCATGCCAGTTTGTTGTGTTACTTCACCAATTTTATACATTACGTTCATGCCATTATTTGTAAGTTAAATTATAAAAAAGTACTCATTCAATAAATATAGCCCAGTTAAAACTAAAACAAAACCAGCCACTATTTCAAAGGCCTTTTGATAACGAGAAAGTATATTTAATGACTCTAACCAGCCCATACTCCATGCACCTAATATAACGGGAATACTTCGTCCTATAACAAAAGATAACAGCAAGGAAAAGCCAAAACTTATAGAACCAATAGCTGCACTGGTGGTGAGTGTTACTAATAGTGCGGGTGTGCAGAAGGGGCATACTGCAACAGAAAATGGGATGCCTAATAAAAAAGCGCCCCAGATGCCGCTCACCTTTTTCGCTTTAACACCAAACCAGGGTAGGCGAATATTAAGTAAGCCAGACCACATTAAACCCATGATGATGAGTACAGGGCCTAATAATAAACCCCATTGACGTCCCATAATATTCTGTACCCATTCTCCGCCCATTGCCGCCGCGACACCTAAGGAAACATGCGTAACGATCATTCCAGCGATAAACGCAGTGCCCATTAATATGGCACGTTTTTCTTCATGGGCCTTGGTTACGTAGGCGAGTATAACCGGCACAGATGCAAATGATACGGGGTTGAAACTAAAGACGAAACCGGCCAGAAATGCTAAACCAATACCTGCCCAACTTGCCTCGGTTAATACCTGTTTAAATTCATCTATGTTAATTTCAAGGTTAGGTACCAGTAAAAATATCGCCAGAGAAAACAATAAAATAGCAGTGAGGTAGGGGCTGCCTTTAGCTGCTCTGTTTAAAAGTTGAAGGCTGTCTTTATCTATTCCTTTATAAGCGGCAATCGCCATGGGAGTCGTAAACAGAGAAGTAAATAAAAGTCCGGATAATATAGCAAAGCCAATTGAACCTAATGTAATAGACATACCACCGACAATAACAACCAAGGGAAGAGTACAGGCGGGCAAAGTTAATCCGAGTTTAATTGCATGAGGGATATCCTTTTTATATGGCAACAATCTAAAAAATTCCAGATGCGGTATGGGTATATAAATAAATCGTGATATCAGATAAATAATTGCCATCACCGATAAAATTATACTTGGTAATGTTTCTGGCCATTCAGGTGGTTCGATAATAAATACAGCAGTTGTTAATAAAATGATAAGTAAAAGGCTTCGGCTTAACCAGATAGTAAATAAATTTTGGCAACAGCGTTTTTTTTCAGATTGACTTAATTTCACTGAATACAGTGTATGGGTGGCTATGGTGCAAGGTTCAAAAAAGGCGAGTAGTCCTAGTGCCATGGATGTGAGTAACAACAGGGTGATCATTGTTTATTACCCTCTGCAAGGCGCGCAAGTAGTTCTGTTCGTAATTTACTCACCGATGGCAAACTGGTAAACACAATTTCATCATTAATCGAAATAGCAGGAGTCGATAATACGCCAAGTTGCACCGCATGATCTATCTCATCAAGTATATTCACATCACGCCATTGAATGGTATCGGCGCCTAGTTCTTTAACCAGTTTTCGAAGTATCTCTTTTGTATGGCTGCATTTACTGCATCCTGGGGATGAAAAAACATCAACCTTGATCATTATTAGTGCCTATGTGTTTGTTTATCATGGTATATGACTTCACAATAACACCTGGAGTTGACTCTAGGTCAAGCTGATGTTGAAGAAAATAAAATTAAGTGAAAGTTTGGCTGTTATACCGGTCTCAAATCTGATCAATAATAAATAAATGACCCCTTGCGCTCTGGTTTTGCAAGGCAAGATTTACGTAATATCCGTAAATGAAAAGAGACATTAGTTTTACTTAGACAAGTGGTATAGACGATATCGTTTACAGCTCTAAAAACAATAACGTATCATTTTTATTCTAAAAAAAACTTGTTGTACTCAACTGAAGCAGCCTTGATCAAGTATGAGCTTCAGAAAACACCAGACCTTAATGGTCACATACGGTAAATGCCATATAAATCGTAGTATTAACAGATGGGATACTGTCTGGGTCGATAATATGGATTGTCTAACTTAAAGTTAAAGGCTTCTATTTTATATTAACCGGCTAAATGTCGTACTTGTATAACACTAAATAGTAAGCACATAATTTATCTTCATTTTTATATTTCGAATCAGTTTCATTATGAAAAAGTCTGGCTTTTTTAAAGCCAGACTTTTTATAACTTACTGTGAAACCCTTAAGAAAGACATCATACCGTTTTCACCATGTTGGAAAATATGACAATGAAATAACCAGTCTCCAGCAGCACCACCACCACTTACACTGCCTACAGCTGAACCAAAAGTAGGTCTATCTTCTACTTCAAATAAATAGAAAACAGATGTATGGGGTGGAACATTAATAGTATCTACATATTCATTTTCTGTATTTACATTCCACATGTCCATATAACCTTCCTCGTGATGCATGGTCATAAACATAGTTGGTTGAAATGAAAACCCATGTAGATGGAATGGGTGATGCATTTCTGTGTGGTTATGAGTTTCCCATTTCAAAGTTTCTCCAACAGTTGCAGTTCTATAGTTAGCACGGTCATCTATGCCAGAAAAGTCATCAATTTTAAACCATTTCTCCTTTGGCATACCCATCATCATTGCCATCATATCTTCCTGTAGTTTAATTTGGCTATCCTGACGTTCAGGTATCAGACGCCCAGGATTTGAAGATAAACCATCTCCTTCACTGATGCTATAATTATCAGCCCACCAATTTATCATATGTCGTGATTTTAATTTTATATTAAATAAATTAATACTTGGACGTAATCCATCGTCATCGGCTTCTTCCATCATCATGGTGCCATCAGGCATCATCATTATCTGGTGACGACCACGAGCAAAATCTTTCCATAACATGGTTAGTTGATCACCGTTTGAGCCATCAGGAATTATTACTACATCTGCACGTTGCGCAGGAGCGAGTAGTATTTCACCTTTATCATAACCTTGATCTATACTGATCATACCTGTGTAACCAGTATAAGACTCATTCATAGGCATGCGCATTCCCATTTTAGGCCCACCTTCTACGCGAACATTTGAAATTAAACCGCCTTCACCACCTACACGGTAAATAGTATGACCTGGTAGTGACAGTCGGTAATAACGACTGATTGAAGTATTAATTAATTTAAGTCGCAGTCCTTTGCCAGGTGAAACACTTAGTGTTGGTAATACCTGACCATTAACAAGCAAATGGTCACCTTCAGTTCCATTCATTGTTTCTAATATTGGAGCTGATTCAACATCTTTAACAGCACCATTAACAAAAGAAATATCACTCAATACCAGAGTTTTTTCAGTTGTTGGTAGAATCCCAGCCATTTTTAACTGATTTTCTTCCGGTTGTGTAACAATCAGTGGTCCATATAAACCTGCTATAACTTCCTGACCACCTCGTACATGAGGGTGATACCAAAACACACCTCCTCTTGGCACAATAAAGTCGTAGGTATAACTTTCACCAGGCTGAACGTAAGCTTGAGTTGCAGGTGTTCCATCACTTTTATTATTTAACTCAATACCATGCCAGTGAATTGTAGATGGGTAGTCAGCTGGTAAATTATTTCTGAAATGAACTATAACCCTATCTCCCTGTTTTGCATTAATTTGCGGCCCAGGAACCTGGCCGTTATAAGCAAAAACTGTTGCTGTTTCACCGCCAGCTAAGGTCATTTGATAGGGTGCTGCTTCGATATTTGTTTCAAAAATATCTGGGTGTGGATTAATATCTACAGCCGGTTTGACATCAATGCTGTTATTTGAACTATGCATCATTGTATAAGCCGGTAAGCTCATTATCATAAGAAATAATATGTTGATACATTTAAACCAGTATTTATTTATCATGTTTCTCTCCATTTTAGATATGTCTATACCCAATGCTGATAAATATGATTAACAGACAGTTATTTATACTGGGTACAAACAGTAAACGTATATATGATTAACGATCTAATAATGCCTTATTAGTCGTTTTACAGTAGTTGGATTCAGCAAGAATTTGGTTTTCAGTTTGCAAATGAGTTAATAACCACAAAGCTGTCTACTATGAGTGGTGTCAGTTTAAAACATGATTAACTGATATAAACTGCTGAATTAATTCAGGAGACTAAGCTGGTGGTGTTTTATAAGGGTCAGGAGTGTGACCCAGGCTGTTTAAGGTAAATATTTCTACAATTGATGTTGGTATAACCGTGATTAAATTATTGTCCTGGATAGACATAAAGCTAAACAGGCCTTGATAGAAATTTTGACACTTCTCACACTCTTCACAACCATGAGCTGTATCACTATTAATCATATGTGGTTTAAGAGAGTCCGCATTATGATGCTTAATTTTTGATTCATGATTCATATGTGTATCAAAATTGTGATCATTGTGCCCCATGGCCATATCTTCAGAATTACAGTTTGGTGCACAGGGCAGTTTAAACCACGTATTAAATATACCGGTTGATAAGAATGACAGGAAAATAGTTACAATTATATAATATTTAAAATTATTACTTTTTATCAAAATTGCTGCTTTTTATCGTTTGTGGAAATGATTTATAAGTATATCTAACCAATTTATATACTGAATAACTGTATTCGTTTTAGACATATATGTATGTAACAATCGGCACGTAATGTCAAAATGTGTAAACCATCTAAAAATTATAAATAATAATTTATGCTTATTTTTTATATATTTAGTAAATATATAAGTTTACTAAATTAATTATACTTTTTCATAACAAATAGAGGCTGTCTAGTATTAGGTATCATAGTGATGATAAAACAGGGTTTATATGGTATATCGTTTATTATAAATATACAGTTATTATCATCAGGAAGAACATTGTATATTAATATTACATTAATTGTATTATCACTTGTAGAAAGGCTGGATAAAAAAACACTCATAATTTGGTAAAATACAATGAAATTTGAGCCAAAAACATAATATTGTTTATGTTATTGACCTTTTATGAATAGTCTAATGATTTGAATTTATTTAAATCATATTATTCATGGACAATATATCAGCAAATTTTGGGCCATATTTCTCTATCATCTAACAATCTGAATAATCGATTGTAATAGTCTCTTATTAATGTGTCCGACTCTACTATGGAATGAAAATTAAAGTGACACTAAAAATACAAACGGGTAGCTAAATCGTCAGATTGTAATAATTAAGTAACAGATAAAAAGAAAAAAGTCATATAAATTAGTATATTGGCCGTTAATGGTTTTCTTGATTACTTCAAAATTTGCACGTGCTAGTATCCACAATTTATTAGTTTGATTGTGAATGTATTACATTAGAACATTAAATATATTTAATGTTTATGAAAGTCTACTGTTATTCACAATAGAGTATTATTCGTACATGGTAACAGATCATATATGTATAGAAATTGAGTGCTATGAATCTAGGTTAATACCTGATTATTGAGGCTATTGATACTTAAATTAAATCACGTCTAATAACGCTCATAGTAAGTCATTGATTTACAGAAAATAATCAGGATCTAGTACTGGGATTGTTCAGGAAATGGAGCAGGAATAGATGATGGTAAGTGAATATGCAACTAATGACAGCATTCTATGCATATTTTAATATGAAATCGGAGATGCACAAATATATGGATAAAATGTATATGAAATAGACCATGATGTTATCAGGCTAGATGATTTTTGCTCGGTAACTAGATAACATACCAGATGCTAGTGAAGGAGAATTATCATGATGAATAAAGTCTGCTTAACAGGTTTGAAAAGTTTGCTGTTTTTTTCTGGCATAACAATTGGCTACGCTGATTTAGTGAAAATGCCTATGAAATTTAACTCTGAATCTATGTATACAGAGGTATTAACAAGTTATCCATTAGGTAAGATAAATAAGATAGCTGCTTTCAGTCATCATGGTAAAGCTAATAAAGAGATAATGTTACCAAATGGTAGAGAAGGATGGGTGTATGAAGCAGAAGGGTATTACACACCTAAAACATATATCATGGCTAATGGTGAAAAGAAAGTTATGAATCAGCGAATTGATTCTAATGAATACAGAAACTATATCTTGGTTTTTGGTATAGATGAAAAAATTATTGATGTTTTATATCAAGATAAAAATATAACTGGTTCAGCATTGCAATTTCAGCACATTAAAATGAAAAATCATTGATATTAATGTTATGAAATAGGTAAGTTCAAGAAACGTTAATGAAATAATAAGTCATTCAGATTGATTCAGTAAGAAATATTGATAAGCCTGCTGGTGATTAATGGTTTTATGTATGTGTTTGACGTTTATCTCGCTTGGTATGCGCAATCAACCGCTTTGTTTGGTTATATATTAGTTATATTTTCTGATGCTATTTTTATGCGACTCATAAAAGTTAGCTACATAAAGCCTATGCAGCTCTGGTTAGTTATCATTTTCAGGATGTGCCAGGGTCAATTTTGATTGATATTATTCGTCGTGTATTTGTAGTGTAGTTAAGCCGTTTCATTATTAATGAGTAATCAATGGTGTGTTAACAAACAGCGTCATATGTCTGTTTTCTGAAAAGCAACTGTAGCCGTTTTGTATTAAGATAATCTTAAGGTTAACTTAATATGATGAAGTTAACCTGCAATTAAAGGCATTATGAGTAATAGCAATGAAAATTACATCGTTTAGTATACTGCTTACTTTAATATTGCTCATAAGTAGCAAGGCCCGCTCAGACTATCCAACTGCGCCAAAGCTGCAGCTATTAACACAAAATGGTGTTATAGAACTTTCAGATCTAAAGGGAAAACTGGTTTATATTAATTTTTGGGCATCGTGGTGCCGACCCTGTAAAGAATCGTTTCCATGGCTGATTGAAATGAAGAAAAAATTTGAAAATTATCCATTTGAAATTATTTCAATTAATCTTGATACTGATAAATCACTGGCCGATAAATTTCTGTCAACTCAAGCAATTAATTTTCCAATTGCCTTCGATCCTGATGCAATAATTGCTAATGAATATGGTATTGAAGGTATGCCGAGCAGTTATTTGATTGACGAAAAAGGACAGTTACGCCTTCGCTATATCGGTTTTTGGAAAAAAAGTAGAAAGGATAATGAGGAAGTTATTCACGATCTATTAGAAGAGATAAAAATTAAAAAATTACATTAATTTAATTATGGTATATTTTGTTTGTACATTTTAATTGCATAATATATGGATATCTAAATAAGTTAACGACTAAAAAATGTAATAATTTAATTTATTGATAGTGTCAGTTAATCTCTAGATGTTTAACTTATTAATCTTAATGGTGTATAAACACAAGTTTTGATCTATATCATAATTCTATTTTTTAAAAACGTTAACTTAGATAATAGAAAATAACTGTTTATTAGGAATAATAAAATAATGAATAAACGTGTTCACGCAGTATTATGTTGGTTACTAGCCGTTTCAATGGTTTGGGTTCCAATTTCTGTGTCAGCAAGTTTTTCTTTGATTTCTAAAATATCTGAACATTGTCATGAAATGACTACAACGATGTCTAATCAGATAGATAGTGCTCATTCTATGGATAGATCATCGATACAAAAAGATGGATGTAGGCAATGTGGTGATAGCTGTGATTGTACCAGTATGACAACGTGTGCCCATGGTTCGAGTCATACTTCAGCATTCATTAAAATTGATTATATTTTGCTCTGCCTTATCCAATCTACTCAAAATGTTTCTGAGCATCATGCTCGATATCCTAGCCAGATAATAACTCCCGACATTCGACCTCCTATCGTTTAAGACTCCGACAGGAGTCATGTTTGTAGACTGTCACATATTAATAAATATATGACATCGATGATTCGTCTTGCTCAAAATATGATCATGACAAACAGTGTTTACAAATAATCAAAAAATTAGTTTATATATTTTTTAATTTTAATAGGAGTGAACATTATGAAATGTTCGAGTAATTCATTCAGAAGAAAATTACTGGTATCAGTAGTTTCTATATCTTTACCCGTGATGGCATTGGCTGAGTCAAACAATGATGATCTTCAGACCCAGATTGATGCTTTACAAAATCAGGTAACCGCATTAAACAGTGAGGTTCAGCAGGCTGCTGAATGGAAAAATCCAAATACGTTAATACATATGGCAGGTTATGCAGATGTTGGATTTGTGAGTCCTGAAAAGGGTAATGACAGTTTTGCTGTAGGTACATTTTCACCGATTTTTCATTTTCAGTATCGTGATGTGGTTATGCTTGAATCAGAGCTTGAATTTGAAATTGGGGAGGATGGTGAAACAGAAGTTAACCTTGAATATTTAACAATAGACTGGTTTGTAAGTGATTTCGCGACCATTCTTGCAGGTAAATTTCTAAGTCCGGTAGGTCAGTTCAGACAGAACCTGCATCCATCATGGGTTAATAAACTGCCTTCCGCACCACCTGGTTTTGGTCATGATGGTGCTGCACCAATCTCAGATCTCGGTTTGCAGGTACGAGGAGGTTTCCCTATTGGTGGAATCCGCACGAACTATGCAGTGTATGTTTCAAATGGACCAGAGCTTAATTCAGAAACGGAAGATGAAACTGAATTTGAACTGGAAGGCGTGCGCGCTGAAGCTTTTGGTGCAGATCGAGATGGTGATAAAACATTTGGCGGACGGTTTGCTGTATTACCTGTTTCATCAATAGAAATTGGTTTGTCATTTGCGACGGGTAAGGCAGCGGTTACTGAGCTTGAAAATGGGCTTGAGCCTCCAACTGCAGGTTTAGAATCTGGTTTTATTGGAAGTGAAACAGCACGTGATTATGATGTTACTGGTGCAGATTTTGTCTGGTTTACCGGTAACCTCAGCTTTCGTGGTGAATATGTTAAAACTAAGATTGGTGAAGCTACAACTGGTGTCTCTGCTGGTGAAGCAGCAACATGGGAGTCCATATATACACAACTTGCTTATCGCTTACCTGGTACAAAATGGGAGGGGGTAATTCGTTACGGCGACTTTGATTCACCACATAACAGTCAGGATGTAACACAAACCATGTTGGGTATAAATTATCTCGTATCGAATAATTTTATTGCAAAACTTGGTTATGAAATAAATGATGGCGTAACCGGCTCACCTGTAGATGATGACCGTACGTTACTGCAATTAGCATACGGTTTCTAGGAGATGATCATGATAAGTATAAATAACAGAATTCACAATCAGCGATACAAGTTAAGTAGAGCAAGTTTGCTGCTATTAGTAGCTGGCTTCGTCCAACCAACAATTGCGGCAGATTACCCAGAAGCTGGTAATTTTTCTAATGGGTCTAAAGTTTGGGTAGAAAATTGTAATAGATGCCATAACATGCGAGGTCCTAAAGAATTAAAAGATGATCAGTGGATATCAACCGCTTTCCATATGCGTCTTCGTGCAGGTTTAACGGGGCAGGAGACAAGAGATATAATTACCTTCCTGCAAGCATCAAATACGAAAACAGTTGCGTCTGGTTCAACACTAGTTTCCGCTGTTATCAGTAAGGGAACTACAGGAATGGAAACATATGAAAAAACCTGTATCGCATGTCATGGTGGTAATGGCAAAGGTACATTGCCAGGTACACCAGACTTTACCAGTAGTGATGGTGCATTATCAAAAACAGATGAAGTGCTCATTGATCATATAACGAATGGTTTCCAGAGTGACGGCTCACCTATGGCAATGCCTCCAAGAGGGGGGAATGCAAATTTAAGTGCAACAGATATTTCAGCTGTACTTAAATATATACGAGAGGCATTTGGAAAATAAAATTAAGTAGTATTTATATGTCTTAAGTGGGCATGGTTGCCCACTTAAGTGTTATGTTCGCAACATACATAGATAATATTTTTTTGATAGCTATTAATATGGACACATTAAAATTACATTACTAAAAAAAGTAATTTACATGGAGTAATTCCATGAATTTTAGTAAGTAAAAAACTAATATCACAAGAGGTGATTATAATGAAAACAAAATATAGAGCACCATTAATGTCTTTTTTGCTGCTCACTGCTACTCTAATAATTACGGGCAGTAGCTTTGCAAAAGATTTTTCTATGCATGAAAAGCTCCAACAGTGTGAAAACGCATATGAAAAAATGCAAGATGGTAAAATGTCTCAGGCAGATGCCTGGAAAGCGCGTAAACAACATAAACAACTGGTCAGTGAGATTCTGGCCAAACTTAATAAACGTAACGCTGAGGTTTCTATTGCAACGGGTGAAGAATTATCAGGTGCAGAAATATTAAATAACTTCAAAGTAATGGGGCGTTTACTGGCAATGCTAGCTACAGAACACCCATCAGATACTGATGAATGGGGTTATTCTCTTGAATGACCACCTTGTTTAGCCTGTAGTGGCTAGTTTATTTTAGCCAGTAATATTTCAGGTGATGAAAAAGAAGACAGGGATGTCTAATTAGAGTTCTAATAATTTTCCGTGCAATTTTATTTTATATGTACTAAGAGTACGAACTTTAAGTTATTAAATTACTTTAACAGTTAGTCAAATTTATAATTAAGAGGGCAAACAATGCATATACTATTGTTAGCTACAAAAAGTTGTAGCCACTGTATTACTTTTTCTAGAGAATTAAATAATCTTGGAATAAAACATGAAGTACTTTATTGTGAAGATAATTCTGATTTAGTTGCGAAATATGACTTGCGTCATTCGCCTAATTTAGTTGTAGATGGTGTGGTAGTATTCAGAAAACAACCTAGTGAAATTGAGCTAAAGGAGTATTTCAAATGTTAATAATAGTTTGGCAAGAATCTAAACTAACAAGTAGGGCGGGATTGAATTCTATAGTATCATAATGAGCATGGATAATGGTCAAATTGGTAGAAGTATTCGTACGGTTAATCCAGGGTTGTTGTCTTCAAGAGATATATTGCCTTTATGTAAAGATATGATGGCATTAACCAGACTCAATCCTAAGCCATTACCTTTATGATCTCGGTGTTTTTCAGATCGGTAGAATAAGTCAAAAACTTTTGATTTCTCATCATCAATGATTCCAATTCCGTTATCACTTATTGTTATTTCGAGTAGTTCATTATTGTTTCTAACTACTGAGTTAGATCTTACGAAAATATCTGTTCCGTTAGGTGAGTATTTAATTGCATTATCTAATAAATTTGCAATAACCTGAAATAACATATCACGATCACCAGTGAATTGAATGTTTTCTTTAGATATCAACTGGATATTAACATTATTTTTAGCAGCTACTGGATCATAAAAACTTATGGTGTCTTTAAGGAGGTCATTAATGAAAATGCTAGAAAAATATCCTTTTTGAGATCCACTTTCGACATTATTAATACGAAGAAGCGCATTGAAAGTTGATAAAATGCTGTCGGTTTCAGCTATAGCATTTTCTATATTCTCATTACTGTGGTCTTTTGAATCACTTTGTATTATTTCAAGTTGACTTCGTAATCGTGTGAGGGGAGTACGAAGATCGTGAGCTATATTGTTTGAGATGTTTTTAATGCCGGACATAAGGCTCTGAATTTGATCAAGCATCAGGTTGATGTTATCTGAAAGTAAATCATATTCATCATCAGCGCCCTTTGAGGGTATCCTTATTGAAAGATCGCCTTCTCGTATTTCCCGTATGGTCTGATTGATTACGTTGATCTTTTTTATCGTTGTAATACTAATAATAAAACCACCAATAGCGCCAAGTAAGAGAACTATAGCAATACCGGCTAGTAAACTATTGAAAATCATATGTTCCTGCTGGTGTGCAGAATCGATATCTAAGCCATTTATCAAGATCAACTGATCTGAGATAGCAGTGACAATAATTCTTGCAGAATGATCCTGTTGACTAGTATTTAGCGTCAAGTTTTTTAATTTAAGTACGTGCCATCCTTCTTTTAACCCATTGGGTATTTTAGAAATATTACCTGCCAGTATCTTTTTGTTTTTATCATATAACAGATATATTGAGTCATATGAATACTGATTCTGCCTTTCATTTATAGCGTCGAGCAGGGGTTTGTAACCTTCGTTTATATAAAGCGCTTGCAAGCTTTGATTGTCATACTCGATATGATGATCAAGCTGTTTGAATATATAACTTACAGTTGACCAGTAAATAAAACTCAATAGAACTATTGAAGAAATAAGGAATAAGGCCAGATATAAGAATACTAACTTTAATATTGAATTATGAGTTGTCTTTTTCAGGCGGGCGAATAACATAACCTGTTCCACGTATAGTATGAATGAGAGTGTTGTTAAAAGGTTTATCGATTTTTTTGCGTAATCGACTCATATGTACGTCTATAACATTAGTTTGAGGATCAAAGTTGTAATCCCAAACATGTTCAAATAGCATTGTGCGCGATACTACTTGTCCCACATGACGCATCAGATATTCCAACAACCGGTATTCAGTCGCTAATAAGTCAATATCCTGACCTGCACGGCTAACTTTATGAGTTATTAAATCTAGTACAAGATCTACAATAGCAAGCTCAGTTATATGAGGTTCTGCATATTGACGTTTACCAAGGATTTCAGCTCGAACCAGAAGCTCAGAGAAGGCAAAAGGCTTAACCAGATAATCATCTGCACCACTTTGCAGGCCCTCTACTCTTTGCTCTACATCAGCTAGCGCACTTAGAATAAGTATAGAGGTATTAACATTAGAGGCTCTTAAAGTGCGTATTATGGTCAAACCATCAACATTTGGCAGCATTCTGTCAATAATCATTACATCATAAGATTCAGTAGTCGCCAGAAATAACCCGTCTTTTCCATCAGACTGATGATCAACAACATGGTTGTTTTCAATAAGACCTTTGATAATGAAGTCGGCTACGCTCTGGTCATCTTCAATTACTAATATTCGCATCGTAGAATAATATTTGTCGGTTGAGTTTCAATTATTATATTTAAATCATGTATTTAGTAAGCTTTAATAACATTAAATAAATTTAATGTACATGAAAGCTAACTGCCATTCTACATAGAGTAGCATACAGCAATCAATAAAAATAAAGTTGTTTATAATTCAGGTGCCATATATGTCTCACGACTCAATAAAATCAATCTTTAGTGCTGCAATTAGTATTGTTTTAGTGATATTCGGTCAATTTTCTAAGGCTGACAATATAACAAGTTCCACTCCAGTTTTGTCAATAGAAAAAGTTGAACGACTCGCGCTTGAAAATGAGCCTGGTATTTCAAGTCAGGATTGGCAGGTTCGCTCATTATCAGAAAATGCTATTGCTGAAAGTCAGTTGCCTGATCCCAAAATACAATTGGGCCTAATTAATGTACCAACAGATACATATGACTTTGACCAGGAGAATATGACTCAAATAAAACTGGGTGTTAGTCAACAGTTTCCAGCGGGTAATACGTTAGATGTAAAGCAGAAGAAAATTGAAAAACAGGCATTATCAATACATGAAAGAAAAGAGCAGCGAAAATTAACAATTTTAAAAACTGTTAGATTAACTTATCTTGAAATATATTACCTGGAACAAGCGAAGTTAACCATTTTAGAAAATAAGAAATTATTTTCACAATTAACCGATATTGTTAAGTCACTTTATTCTGTAGGTAAAAATAATCAACAGGACTTAATACGTTCACAGCTAGAAATCAGTCGATTAGATGATCGCATCGTAAGAATTGACAAAAAAATAAAAGCGCAACGTTACAGCTTAGCTCGTTGGATTGGTATTGAAAATAGTCAGTTGAGATTAGCTAATAAATTACCTGAATGGGAAAATACAGAATTAAAAGAATCAATTTACGAGGATGAGGAAACGTTAGTAAAACAGTTACTTAAGCATCCCATTATTAAGGAAATGGATTATAAAATGGAAGAAACCCGACAGGATATATCACTGGTTAAAGAAAGCTATAAGCCAGGCTGGGGGTTAAATATTAGTTACAGCTACCGAGAAGATAGTCCTGATGGTATTGAACGGTCTGATTTCATAACAGTTGGTACCTCAATTGATTTACCAGTTTTTTCCGCAAAACGTCAGGATAAAAAATTATTATCTAAAGAATATAAATATCAAAGTTTGAAAGATGAACGAGTAGAATTATTAAGGAATTTAATGTCTACATTACAACAGGAATATTCAAATAGAAATCAAATAATAAAACGTAATCAGCTTTATCAAACATTACTATTACCACAGGCCAAACAACAGGCTGAGGCCGCATTATTGGCATATCAGTCTGATAGAGGCGATTTTGCAGATGTTATGCGCGCTCATATTGATAACTTAAATGCTTTACTCGATAACATGCGAATTACGATAGATTTATTAAAGACTAAATCAAATATTTTATATCTCACTTCATCATTTTCAAATGAGGGTTAAAGAATGAAAAAAATAGCTTTACCAGGTATTGTATTTTTAATTATTGGTTTAATTGTAGGTTACTTTAGTCAATCATTATTTAACAGTGACGAGAAAATAAGTATAAACACAAATAGTGCTGAAAAGCAGCCTCTTTACTGGGTTGCACCTATGGATCCTGCTTATCGTCGAGATAAACCAGGAAAATCGCCAATGGGAATGGATCTAGTTCCGTTTTATGGCAATGACAATACCAATGATGGTGAAGGTGTTGTGAAAATATCACCTGTTGTTGAAAATAATCTTGGTGTTCGTACAGCTAAAGTAGAAAAAGGCAAGCTCGACTTGAAAATTAAAACAGTCGGTTATGTTGCTTTTGATGAAGATAAGTTGACACATATACATTCACGAATTGACGGCTGGATTGAAAAGATGGCTGTTACGGCAGAAGGTAATGAGGTAAAAAAGGATCAAAAATTATTTGATATATATAGCCCCACACTTGTTAATGCACAGGAGGAGTACGTTACAGCATTGAAAAGTGGTAATCGTGTGTTAATTTCCGCTTCAAATGATCGCTTAATATCATATGGCGTTTCAACTAAGCAGATTAAAAAACTTAACAAAACCAGACAGGTTCAACAAATCATATCGTTTTATGCGCAACATGATGGTTTTATCAGTAAGCTCAATGCTCGTGAAGGTATGTTTGTTAAGCCCTCAACTGAAATAATGAGTATTGGACAGTTAGATACAGTTTGGGTAATTGCAGAAGTGTTTGAGCGACAGAGTGGTTGGGTTAAAAAGGCACAAAATGTAAAAATGACACTGGAGGCCTTTCCTCGTAAAACCTGGCATGGTGAAGTAGATTACATTTATCCGATACTGGACATTAAAACACGCACATTACGTGTGCGTATCAGGTTTGATAATACCGATCATTATTTAAAACCAAATATGCTTGCATCACTGAATATTTTGAGTGATTACAAAGAAGATACATTATATGTCAAACGTGAATCTATAATACGCAATGGAGAGATGCAGCGTATTGTAAAAGCCCTGGGAGATGGTAAATATGAATCAGTAGTCATTCAAACGGGTATTGAAAGTGGTGAATTTATAGAGGTTTTAAATGGTATAGAAGAAAATGATTTAATTGTTACTTCTGCTCAATTCTTAATAGATTCTGAGTCAAGCTTGACTGCTTCCTTTAACCGTATGGTCATGAGAGATGATAGTGAAAACAAAAACAACAATGCACGGGTATGGGTGACGGGGTCAATTGTGGATATTATGACGACTCATAATATGTTGACTATCAAGCATGATCCGATTGGTGCGTGGAACCAGCCTGGAATGATTATGGATTTGTTTGTTAATAAATCAATTGATATGAGTACATTTATCAAAGGGCAAAACCACCGTTTTTTAATAAAAGGTCATGGTGATGGTGCATCAGAAATAATTGAAATAGATACACAAAGTGACTCGCCTGAGGATAATTTAAAAAACAATAATCAGGCCTGGTTTGATGGCGCCATTGTTGGTGTTATGGCCAGTCATAATATGTTGACTATAGAACATGAACCGGTTGATGTTTGGGGTTGGCCAGAAATGAGCATGGATTTTAAAGTTTCCAGGAACATTGACCTCGATATATTTAAAGTACAGCAAAAAATTCGATTTCTGGTTGAAAAGCATCAGGATGATTCTCTTGAAATAATTCAAATCAACACAGAAGGGGCTAAAAAATGATAGCTTCTGTTATTGATTGGTCAATACGTAATCGTTTTGTTGTATTACTAGCAACATTTATTTTGTTAGCCGCTGGTTTGTATGCAGTAAAACAAACACCTATTGATGCGATACCTGATCTCTCTGATGTACAAGTCATAGTAAAAACATCTTATCCTGGGCAAGCACCACAAGTGGTTGAAGATCAGGTCACATATCCTTTAACTACCGCGATGTTATCAGTTCCAAAAGCAGTAACTGTTCGTGGTTATTCTTTCTTTGGTGATTCTTATGTGTACATTATATTTGAAGAAGGTACCGATCTGTACTGGGCACGTACACGTGTATTAGAGTATTTAAGTCAGGTTTCTTCATCTTTACCCAGTGAAGCCAAAACACAATTAGGGCCAGATGCAACCGGTGTTGGTTGGGTGTATTCCTACGCGCTAATTGACAAAACAGGCAACAATGATATTTCTGAATTGCGTAGCCTGCAGGACTGGTTCTTAAAATATGAATTACAGACTGTACCTGGGGTATCAGAAATTGCCACCATTGGTGGCATGGTAAAGCAATATCAAATAGTGGCTGATCCTGAAAAATTACGCGCTTATGGAATAACCTTAAACCATATAAAACTGGCCATAAATAATGGTAATCAGGAATCAGGGGCTTCTGTTGTAGAAATGGGAGAGGCCGAGTATATGGTTCGCACGACAGGCTATTTGCAAAAAATTGACGATATAAAAAAAATTCCGTTAGGTCTTAATGACAACGGAACACCATTACAAATTCAGGATATAGCCGATGTAATTACTGGGCCACAAATGCGTCGTGGTATAGCAGAGTTAAATGGTGAAGGTGATGTAGTTGGTGCTTATGTTGTCATGCGATTTGGAGAGAATGCACTTAAAACTATCGAACTGGTTAAAAAGAAACTGGATGAATTAAAAGTTGGTTTACCTGAAGGTGTAGAAATTGTAACAACCTACGACAGATCAACACTCATCAATCATGCGGTGGATAATTTATATGAAAAACTGGTTGAGGAATTTATTGTAGTTGCCATTATATGTGCGCTTTTTCTTTTCCATTTTCGCTCATCATTAGTTGTCATTATTAGTTTGCCTATTGGGATATTAGGCGCTTTCGTGATTATGCACTTACAGGGGCTTAATGCAAATATTATGTCATTAGGCGGCATTGCAATCGCTATAGGTGCCATGGTAGATGGCGCGATTGTAATGATTGAAAATGTACATAAACACATTGAAAAAACACCATTAACAGACAGTAATCGATGGCAGGTTATAGCTGAAGCATCGAAAGAAGTAGGGCCACCTTTATTTTTCTCTTTACTTATTATCACTATGAGTTTTTTACCCGTATTTTCACTAGAAGCACAGGAAGGAAAATTATTTGCACCCCTGGCATTTACAAAATCGTATGCGATGGCTTTTGCAGCGGGTTTATCTATCACTTTGGTTCCTGTTTTAATGGGGTACTTTATCCGTGGAAACATTCGTCCTGAACATAAAAACCCCTTAAATCGTTTAATTACGGCAGCTTATCGACCTGTGATACAGCGTGTTTTGACATATCCAAAATCAATGATTGTTA
>JAPHRB010000056.1 GCA_026197015.1 Gammaproteobacteria bacterium
ATGCATGCAGTTAATGATTTTAGAAAACTGGATGAAGCAGAAAGTCTGGCCGCTGCAAATAAACGCATTGGTAATATTTTAAAGAAAGTAAAAGGTGAGTTACCGAAATTAGTTGATATAAATCTACTACAGGAAGCGGCTGAAATAAACTTAAATGATTTGCTGCAAAAAATGTCAGCAACAGTTAATCCTAAACTGGATGCGGGTTTTTATTCTGAAGCTTTACAGGAGCTGGCTGGAATGCGTGACACGATAGATGCGTTTTTCGATCAGGTAATGGTTATGGTGGATGATGAAGCGCTTAAAAATAATAGAATTGCATTATTAAATCAGTTGCATAGTTTATTTATAAAAGCAGCTGATTTGTCCAGACTACAGTCATAAGGTATTTAATCTCGATGCTTTTTGTGAGTTAACTGATGAGTTTTAAATTTTCATGTTTCAGAAAAAGTAATCGAGAGTTATAAAAAGTATTATTTAAGGAAGTTTAGTGAGTAAAGAATTATCTAAATTCGAACTTTATATTCGATCATCAATATTCTGGTTATTCCATTTTATAAGTATGGTGTTAGTGGTAATTTTAGTGCTGATTTTCTTCTGGTTGCCTGTTAACCAGCGTTACGCCATTGGCTCTAGCTGGGCAAAAATGAATATGCATTTTCTGCGCTGGTTCTGTAATTTAAATTATGTAATAAAAGGCAAAGAAAATATTCCAGATGAGGCGAGCCTTGTAATATCGAATCATCAGTCAACATGGGAAACCATGTCATTTCAGCATTTTTTACCCAATCAGCTCTGGGTTATGAAAAAAGAGTTATTTCGTGTGCCTATCTTTGGCTGGGGGCTGGCTCTAATGAGTCCAATTGCCATTGACAGAAGCGCAGGAAAAAAAGCCATAGAACAAATCGTTGAGCAAGGTGAAAAAAAATTAAATCAGGGTCGCTGGGTAGTCGTGTTTCCTGAGGGTACACGTATATCACCAGGAGTAGAAAAAAAATATAAAATGGGTGCTTTTGTTTTTGCTTCAAGAATTACACACCCGGTGGTACCAATTGCTCATAATGCGGGTGAGTTTTGGCCAAAGCATAGTTTTATTAAATACCCCGGAACCATTACCGTCTCTATTGGCGAACCATTTAAGGCAAATCAAATGGAAGCCTCTGAAGTAAAAGACAAAGTTGAAAAATGGATCAGACGGGAATTACTGGAGATCAGTGATTCATCACGCTGGAACAGGTAAGGCTGTTTAGCTGGACGTTTAACCGAACAACCACACTAAAAATCAATTAAATTATCTCGTTCCCACGCTCCTGCGTGGGAATGCATAAAAAACTTTCAGTATTCTTATATTTCAAAACAGGTAATAAATACCAGGCAGCTGTAGAGACATCTTTTATAAAGAAAGTTTCTGTGTCTTTATATGTGTGGGTAAATTTAAGATAGATAAAAAATGGCTAACCGTATGTATTCCCGCGCGGGAGAGTGGGGATGAGTTAACAGTGCTTGGCTACTTCGCTACTACGCCGAACATCTTTTGGTGGTATGGGTTAAGGGGAAAGAGCGCCAAAAATCGGCGGTCTTTCCCCGATGGAGATGTGCCTTAGCGGGGGTAAGACTGTTTAACTGTTTATTGATCAATCGGCCCACCTGTACAAGCCCGGCACAGACTCGGCGTTACTCTTCTATTGCGTTCAAGCCAGATAACCTGCGGTAATTAACTGCAGGACTAAGGGGTTTTTCGTTGCATTTCCAATTTATCCTGGCAGTGATAGATTGTGTTTTGCAGACGCGTTGCATTTTTCTATTCAGGCTCATCTGATCCAGCGTGTTTTGCATTTTACCTTGGCGATAATTAACTAAATATAAGCTATGTCTTTGAAAATTCTAGAATTAATAGATATGGCATGGAGGGTGCTTTATGTTAGGAAAAACAATTAAAAGGATGACTGTGTTTTTAAACAATATATTTCACTGGAAAGACGAGGACACATCTGTGCATCGTCATCGCAGTGTGACCCGTATTAATGAATCGGTTGAGTTGCCAGGTTACGGTCTGGTGCAGATTGGTTGTCGGGTGGAGTGCGAGAGCGAGGGGTGCCCAAGGCCGCAGTTACTGACCCTGAAGGCGCTTAATGACGTTGACAGAGGTGTGGTGGTTGAAGTCGTGACCGATAACCTTTCGGTGGTTGAGACCATGCCCTCGATGATGGATATTTATGAGGGTGTACATCTGGCCACGGTCCAGGGAAAGGATAACTGGTGTATTTATGTGCGCCGCGAAATTTAGGGAGGCTCTGTTTAATTCATCTTTGAGTTTTCAGAGCTAAAGCAAATCAACATACGTTTCTGATTTGTTTTGCATTTTTAGTGACTTAACCATCATTGAAAATGACGGTACATCCTTATGCCACAGAAATTCTGAATTAATCAGAGTTTCCTTAATATGTTAAAAATTTGAACCTCTGAACGAGAGAGTAAACGATAATTATGGCAACTGATTCAACACAGGTACTGAGCAACCCCGGCCTACTGGCACATAAGGGTGGATACAAGGCGATGGCATTAGTCGCGCTGATCACAATTTTATCGCTGGGGTTACTGGCCAATGATATGCGGTGGATTTATCTACTGGTATATGTGTGGTTTGGTGTGGCTTATGGTGTGTTTTTGCAATACGGCCGTTTCTGCATGGCATCGGCGATCCGTGATCTATTTGCGATTAAAGTACCCCGTATGGCGGTGGGAGTAATGATAGCCACCGCGCTGTTTTCAATTACTGCGGGTCTGGTTACCGTCAGTGGTTACAGTACTTTTCACCCTCATCCACTGGGCTGGCATATTATCACCGGCGGCCTGATATTCGGTTTCGGTATGATTTTTACCGGCGGTTGTGCATCCGGTTCATTGTATAAAACCGGCGAAGGCAATATGGGTTCGATGCTGGTATTACTGAGTATTTCATTCTCTATGGCGCTATTTGCCGATCTGGGTAGCTGGTCGAACAGTCTTGCACCTGCGAGCTGGGCGGAGTCGGCGCTGGATAAAGGTATGCCAGAATCGCTGACTGTAACCGATGGCTGGTTTGATCTGTTCACAGCCGGTTACGTGTGGAACCTGTCGGGTGGCAGTGTGGCCGACATGATAGGCACGGGTAATGTCTGGATCGATGTGTTTGTTGGCAACGTGTTGCTGACCGCTATTTTGCCAAGTCTGCTTATTCTGGTGATCCTCTATATGAGCACATACCGTAAAGGTTATATCCGTCGTAACAAGCTGGAATCTTTAAGTTTTGGTGACGAGATGAGTGGTATCTGGGCCATGATTACCAGTTCTAAAAATACCGCGATTGCCGGTTTAGGCCTGGGTATATTCGCCGGCCTGCAGATGTGGGCTACCGGCGCGTTGCGCGAGCATTATGAAATTTTTAACTTTGGCGAGCTGCTCATGAAAATGGGTTACAGCGAAGGCCTGTCCATTCAGGAAACGGTATTCGACCCGGGTTACTGGTATATCACCACGCAGGAAGCACAGCTGGGTGGCTGGGTCATGAATCTGTTTGGCAGAGACGTAACCGACAATATTTTCTTCGGCCTGCAGAATGGTATTCCTAATCCACTAATTAATGCGCCGTTGCTGATGTCAGCGGGGATTATCGTGGGCGCAGCCATTCTCTCTCTGTCACGACGTGAATTTAAATGGAAAGTACCTAATGTAGAAACCGCTGTGTTTGCAATCGTCGGTGGTGCCTTAATGGGTATAGGTGCACGTCTCGGCATGGGTTGCAACGTGGGGGCCTTTTTTGCCGCGGTTACCAATGGTGACCTGACCGGCTGGATTTTCCTCGCCGGCATGTTAATCGGTGGCCTGCTGGGTGTTAAAGCGTTCAATGCCTGGCTGAACAGAAAGTCTGCTGATGATGAGTTTGATATTTAAATAATTAACGCAGTTGATGTAACAACACCAGTTGTATGAGCATTGGCTGCATGAACTGAATAAAAAAGTAAAGAATACAGGAGATATTACATGGCAATTAAATTCGATAAGGTCAGCGATGGCCAGTACCAGCTGGATGTATGTGGTTACGTCTGTCCACACCCACAAATGTACACTAAAAAAGCGCTACAAAAACTACAAAGTAGTGACGAGCTGACGCTGATCTTTGATAACCCGTCATCCGGTGAATCCATTATTGCAATGTGTGAAACCGAAGGTGATGAAATTTTTGAGCGTGCAGAAGGTAATGGTTCAACCACATGGAAAATCCGTAAGGGGTAAATATGATTCTGGGTGTTGTAGTAACCGATTACAGGTTTGCAAAAACCGCGTATCAGGTGATGCGTGAAGCGCTGAATCGTCATTGGACTGTGAATGTGTTTTTAACAGATGACGGTGTACACATGATTAAAGATCATGAGTTTCTGGACATGGCAAAAAATGAAGATGCGCATTGTTCTTTTATCTGTGAGCACTCTGTAGAACGCTACTGTAAGGAAGTTGATCTTGGCAATATTGAAGAGTTCGTAGTAGTTGGCGGTCAGTACCAGAACGCCGAGCTGGTGCATAACTCTGAACGCGTACTGGTCTTTTAACGGAGGGCACAATGAGTATTAAAAATGTATTAATGATTGCCCGCAATAAAAAGGTAGAAGCACTGCGCATGGCCGCTGGCCTAACCCTGCTGGATGATATTGTAAAAGTAGCCGTTGTGGGTGAAATGGATCGGGATGCAGATGAAGTCAGCCTGCAACTGGAGTCACTGGACTTTGCCGATGTACCGGTGATTGATATTGATGACAGCAATGCGGCCGAGTTTGCACAAATGGTGGTTAATTCTGATGTGGTGTTTGTCGTATGAGTAATAAAAACAAAGTTCATTTTTTTATCACCGGAGATGGTGACCCGGAGCTGGAGAAGCTTCTTGAAAAAGGCCTGGCAGAAATTGGTCAGGGTTTTGATAAAACATCCATTGATGCAGCCCCGGCTGCCATGCTGGATGTTTTAAACAATGAGCAGGTGCCCATTGTAATAAAACCTGTTTGAAGCAGAGGACAGCATGAGGGGGGAATCATCTCAGTGCTGAATTATTAACAGTAACAATGAAATGATAACGATAATGGGCTGATGGGTGACTGGTAGCAGCTGTGCCGAACTCTAAGCTGAAGATCCTAGGAGGAGAATTATGAGTAAAATTAATAAAGTGAAATACACCAGAGAGGCTCTATTGGCCCTTATTGGTGGAACAGCGCTCTTGATATCTGGTTGTTCGAGTTCTGAAGATACTCTGTCTTCATCGACCATCTACAAGGAAGCCACAGCGGCTTCACTGGCAACCACTTCGGCAAGTGATTATAACGACAATGAATCCGGCCTGATTACTGGCGCAACCCTGACCAGCTGGATTGATGACTGGGCAACCAACAAACCTGCGGCTATTAGCGGTGAGCTGATTATTTTGCAGGTATCCGATGGCGCACTGACAGATACAGTAGATGCATCCTGTGTTGATGAAGATGCGAGTGGCACGGGTGTATGTAAATACTTTAAACCAGCCGCTGGTGTACGCAGTTATTCATTAGGTAGTTCAACCTGGGTTGAAACCCGTGATAACGGTGTTACTGAAACGGTTTCCGTAGTGCTGAGTGGCGAAAAAATGGACGCACTACTGGCAGCCTATGATATTGACCCAACCAGCGACATGATAGTGTTTGCCATGGGTGCGGGTAGTGGCTTTAATAACATGTTAATGGGCCGTGCGCATTACCTGTTCCGTTACTGGGGTGCTGATGCTACGCATCTGGCGATGTTAAACGGGGGTGCAACACACGCAAGCGTAATTGCGGGTGATCGTGGAACCTATCTGGGTGAAACCAACAGCGGCCCGGCACCCACTGGCGGCACAGTCTCGGTTAAAGATCTGTATGCCGATAACACCGTGTTGCAGGCGACACTGGGCGAGATGATGGCAGTGGCGCGTGGTGAAGTAACCGATAGCTTTGTCTGGGACGCGCGTTCACCAGATGAATGGAACGGCGTTGCGTACAAGACCGGTGGTACCACTAAGGCATGTGTCGATGTTCTTGATCGTGATAACGATACAGACATAACCGATTCTGTGCAGTGCTATACCGCTATGGAAGGTACTGTTAAAGGTGCAAAAAACCTTAACTACAGCACTTTACTGGTATCAGATGATGCAACAGAAGATCTAAATAGTGCTGACGGTGTGACTTCTGCCGATGCCTCTTACCGTTATCTGGACAAGGCAACACTATCAACCATGGTGTCTGATCTGGGTTATACCGCGGGTAAAACAGTTTACACCTACTGTCGTACGACTTACCGCGCGATGATTACCGGCACGGTAAGTGGTTTGATTTTGGGGTACCCTACCCGCTACTATGACGGTGCGATGATCGAGTGGTTGCAAATGGCTAGTGTCACAAACCATGAAGGTGGATTAAATCTACCCGCCACCTCACCCTGGCAAACAGCGGCATTGACCGATAACCTGACATATAATGTTGAAGATTATATTGATGTGCCGGTGATTACTGATGCATATGCCTCTAGCTCAGACGAAGTTGTGGAAACTGATCGCGCCTATAAGAGTGGCTCTGCTTTAACCAGCAGTTCTACTGGTTCAGGCGGGGCTTCAATCCCGGCTAACCCATGTGGTGGTTAAACCTGTGGTCATGCCGCTGATTATTTTTAATAGTTAGTGGTAAGTTGATTGACTCCTGCAAGGCAGCTCGTTTTCGAGCTGCCTTTTTTATGCACAGGACGTGCGGTATTCCGCGGGAGGCAGGAGCCGGTAGCGGTTATGCACAGGACGTGCGGTATTCCGCGGGAGGCAGGAGCCGGTAGCGGTTATGCACAGGACGTGCGGTATTTTGCGAGAGGCAGGAGCAGGTAGCAAAGATGTACAGGACGTGCGGTATTCCGCAAGAGGCGAGAAAACAGTCGTTAGTTATTAGTCGTTTGTCTTTAGTCAATTAAGTATGCATATATAAAATATTATTTGCGTTGTTCGCGTTCATTCGCGTTTTCTTTTTTAGCAACACGTCTTACAGTCCAGCCTGACTCGGAAAGTATTTTTATTTATCGTCGGTTGGTTATCTGTTAGTTTTATTTGACCAGCATATTGTTTTTTGTGTGCTGTTTCGTTAGTTGTTCCAGTCTGGAGTGTTCGTGGTGAAATTAAAATTAAGCAGTCTGCCAGCTCGACTGATATTGATAGCAATCGGTATTGCTGTAGCTATTACTCTGGTGTTACTTATCGGCAATGGCTTCAAACTGGATCAGCTATTTAGCAAAAAAGCCTCAGTGGACGAATTTCTACAGAATCACTGGAATTACCCCATACCCGCGCAGGGCAAACCTCCCGTTTCTTTTTCTGCTCTCGAAGCATCACTTGATCCGGCTTCCTGTGGGCAGTGCCATGCTGATCAGTTTGCCCAGTGGCGCAGCAGTTTGCACAGTCACACCATGGGCCCCG
>JAPHRB010000054.1 GCA_026197015.1 Gammaproteobacteria bacterium
AATACCCTGAGGGACTGAGTCATCAATATACAGGTTCAGTTCTAAACCCTTCTCTTTTGCAGACATAGAAAAAACCTGATATATATCTTTCAACATCTGTTTAATGTAAACACGATCAAAATTGATACTCATTTTACCAGCTTCAATCTTTGATAAATCGAGAATATCATTTATTAAACTTAAAAGATTTCGACTACCTGATTTTATAGATTCAACATATTCGACCTGTTTTTTATTTAAATCACTCGTCGCCAACAAATCGGTAAAGCCTATTACAGCATTCATAGGGGTTCGTATTTCATGACTCATATTTGCCAGGAACAAACTCTTTGAATAATTAGCCGCTTCTGCTTTTTCTTTTGACACCTCAAGCGCTTCATTAATTTCTTTCAGCTCTTTAGTTCTTTCATTAACTTTCGCCTCAAGAAATTCATTTGCTTGCTGCAAACTTTTTTGCGCCTGTTTTCGATCTGTTATATCTCGAGCTGACGCGAGTATTAATTCATTGCCTTCAATATTCACATAACCAAAACTTATCTCGACTGGGAATGAATCATTGTTCTTTTTATAATGCACGCTTTCCACTATTATGTGCCGTTCTTTTTTAAGCCGGGCCAAAACCATCTCAATGCTTTTCTTATCACGACAACCACTGTCAATCTGTGAAATTGTCATATTTAACAATTCGTTTCTTTTGTAGCCTAATGAACTACAAGCGGCATTATTAACATCAATAAATTTTAAATCTTCATCGATAATATAAAGAGCATCAGTCGATTGCTCCACCACTTCTCTAAACTTATTTTCACTTTCAATTAACTTACTATTTCTTTTTTGCAACTGTACCAGCATTTCATTAAAGCCATCTGTCAAGATACCTATTTCATCATTACTTTCTTTTTCTGCCCGTAAATTATAATCCTGCTGTTTTGTTATTTTTAGCGCTGTTAGAGTGAGATGCTCAATAGGCTCTGATATTATCCTCTGTAATTTTGAGGCCAGCACATATGCAATTAACCCCCCAATAATAACGATAAACATAAGACCGGTTACTGAATTAATTACAAATTCTTTAATTAATGTATCATCTGATTCAAGATAGATATATCCGACCCGCTCATCATCAACAAGAATTTCTTTAAGCACGCTAAAAATACCGCTAGTATTATTTTCTTTTCTTATCTGATTAAACTCCACATCACCGGCGACATCATCCCTTGTGTACTCCTCAAAAATCTCATTGTTTTTATCATACAGCGCGGCCCTAATAATTTGCTTCTTAGATTTTAATGCGGCAAGGGATATCGATGCACCCTCTTCATCATTAAACACCAGATAAACAGATGATGTTTCTGCAACAATGTCAGCCAAAACCTGTAAATCTATTTTTTGCATTTTATTTAGATTTATAAATTCATTTAATATAATGCTTGAGCCAACTGTACCAAGACCGATCAGGCTTACAGCCATAATGATTACCATTAGTTTCTGCTTTATGGTTCTCGGCTTAAACAATTGTTTTATGAGGGTTATTAACTTAGGCATATTCTCTGATAATGAGATTGTATATTTGTATGAAAGTGTGTATTAACCATATGAGTATAGGCTATTAATTAATTACCGCATCATCTACAATCCACTAAATTTTTATAATAGGTGGTAATTTATGTCTTCACTTCAAGCCCTAATATTTGATGTAGATGGAACGCTCTAAGATACCGAACGCGACGGCCATCGAGTAGCATTCAATCAGGCATTTGAACAAGCCGGACTGGACTGGAACTGGTCAGTAGAGTTATATGGTCAATTACTCGCTGTTACCGGCGGTAAAGAGCGCATGGCTTACTATCTGCAGAAATTTAATACCGATTTCCCTACCGATAGCTCAACGCCACAATTGATTAAAGAACTCCACGCTTCTAAAACAAGGCATTACACTGCGCTGCTATCCACTGGTGCCATACCACTAAGACCAGGTGTGAAACGTCTTATTAACGAAGCACGGGAGAATAATTTGCGTATTGCCATATCAACCACTACGACCCCGGCCAATGTTACTGCACTGCTAGAGCACGCACTGGGAAAAGGCTCCACAGAGTGGTTTGAAGTCATTGCCGCAGGCGACATCGTTCCAGCAAAAAAACCAGCTCCAGACATTTATAACTGGGCACTTAATCAGCTTAATTTAGAAGCTAATGACTGCCTTGCATTTGAAGACTCCTTAAATGGAATAAAATCTTCCCTTGGGGCTGGTTTGAAAACCATTATTACAATAAATGATTATACAAAAGATGATGACTTCAATGGAGCATCGCTCGTATTAGATCAAATGGGCGAAGCCGATAGCCCGTTCACGACTCTTGCGGGAAATAATCACGGAGCCAGTTTTTTAAACCTTGATTTACTTTATAAAATACACGCTTCATAAACGGTAAAAAACTATGTGGGCACAATACGAATTTCGTTTATCCGCTAAAAAAAGAGGTTTTCACCTGGTTACCAATGAAATTTTATTGCAATTACCTGCACTGAAAACGCTTGAAATCGGCCTGCTACATCTGTTTATACAGCACACGTCAGCCTCATTGGCTATTAATGAAAATGCAGACCCTTCTGTTAGACATGACCTGGAAAGCCATTTCAATCATTTTGTGCCTGAAGGAGCGGTTTACTATCAGCACACAGACGAAGGTAATGATGATATGCCGGCGCATATTAAAAGCTGCATTCTTGGTTCTAGCCTGAGTATACCCATTTCAAATGGCTCAATTAATATGGGTATATGGCAGGGCATATATTTATGTGAACACAGAAATCACGCAGCTGGTAGAAACCTGATTGCCACAGTCCAGGGACAAGCGCACCTAACCTGACACTAAAAACTCCCTCATAAATGACATCCTGTATATTTCAACTCTGATTAAAACCTTACACTCATGCGGCGATTAAAGTCTTCTACTGCTATACTTAGCTGGTTACAACCAATAATGGGAGCGGGTTAATGATTGACAATACACCACAAATTAAAACAGATGAGCTGTACCGTCTTTTAAGGGAAGGCAAAATTGCAGAGTTTAATTCTCGTAGAGAAAATGGCGAAAGTTGTGACTTAAAAGCGGCTGATTTTCGTAATGTCGATTTAAAAGGCCTAAACGCTGAGGGACTGGATTTAAGTGACTGTTACTTTAGAATGAGTAATTTACGAGGAATTGATTTTTCAAAAACCATTCTTCAAGGCTCAAGCATTCACGGCGCGCAAATTTCAGGTGTATACTTTCCCGTAGAACTTAGTGCACAAGAGATATTACTATCACTTGAGCATGGTACTCGCATGAGATACAAGGCATAAAACACAAAAATGACCCCTTCAAATTCAGACAAAACTGCATTTTTTAAAATGTTAAACCAGCCTGATGATGATATCAGTTTGGCAAAAGCCGCGCTTATGGTTGCTAAACTCGAATACCCCGATTTAAACATTGATGACTATTTGTTAAAAATTCAAAATATTGCCGAAGAAATAAATAACCGCCTTTCGGCAACGGCAAATGCAGCTGAAATATTAAAACAACTAAACCATGTTTTATTTATTGAGAAGGGTTATGAAGGCAATACCAACTCATATTACGACCCTCGAAACAGCTTTTTAAATGATGTTATAGAGCGAAAATTAGGTATACCTATCAGCCTGTCTATCCTTTATATAGAGCTGGGACACGCTTTAGGCCTCCCCTTAAGCGGAATAGCATTTCCAGGTCACTTTCTGGTCAAGCTTGAAATAAGTGACGGCGCTATTGTCCTCGACCCTTATTTTGGCGGAATTTCATTAAACGAAGAAGATATAGAAGAGCGTTTACGGGAATTTTATGGGGCCAAGTTAAATAAGTCTCGAGCCCATGGCGTATTATCAAGCAGCTCAAATAAAGAAATTGTGTTGCGTGTAATGCGTAATTTACGCAATCTCTACATGCAGGATGAAAACTGGATAAAAGCACTGCCCCTCGCCGACATCATGGTAGAAATGGACGACGACAAACCTGATGCACTTAAAGCTCGTGCAGCCATTTACGACCAACAGGAATGCCATATCCCCGCACTGGCCGACTACAGTTCATACCTGAAATTATCGCCAAACACTGATACACCGGGCAATCAGTTTATACGTGCTCGGGTAATTGATCTTGCAAAATCTGTACGCAAGGTTTGCTAAGACAGGTTTTTTGACAGCCATCCAGCTTAAATCTAAAATACCCCTGGCTTAAAAAACCGTCACGCAACCTTGTGAATATAACAATTTTGTATTACACCCGTTATTTCTATAAGAGATAAAATGAAACCACAAAAACCACCGGTCGTACTTTGTTTTTCCGGATTAGACCCAACAGGCGGCGCAGGTATACAGGCAGATATTGAAGCCATTGCTAAACATGGCTGCCATGCTGCCCCTATCATTACCGCCAATACAGTACAGGACACGACCAATGTCATTAGCTTTAAACCCGTTGATGCAGCCTTAATACTTAAACAGGCACGTACTATATTAAAAGACATGCCTGTTAGTGCTATAAAAATTGGCATGTTAGGCTCCGGTGAAACAGCAGAGGCCATTTATACACTATTCAGACAATATAGTGATATTCCCGTTATTCTCGACCCTGTTTTAGCTGCGGGAGGAGGCACATCACTGGCACAAAAAAACCTCATAGACGCCATAAATACATTAATTATTCCCCGCACTTATATTCTGACACCAAATGTCCCAGAGGCGTTGCTACTGACAAACTCAAAAGCACAACCAGAATCAGCCGCCAGGCTTCTAAATAAAATGGGTGCAAAATATGTTTTGTTAACCGGCACGCATACAAAAAACCCCGATGTCATACATAAACTTTATTTTAAATCTAAAAATCTAAATTTATTTACCTATAAACGACTGCAGAATGAATATCACGGCTCGGGCTGTACTCTTGCTGCTAGCCTGGCAGCCTTAATTGCACAAAAAATGGAGCCTGTAAACGCCTGCCAGAATGCGCTTGATTTTACATATAAGGCATTAATAAACGCAAATAACTTAGGCAACGGACAACTAATCCCAAATCGAAATATATGACAAAACAACTATCTGGCCTTTATGTTATTACCAATGAAGACTTAATGCCTGAAACAGATTTTTTAAGCATGGCTGAAGCAGCAATAACCTCCGGAGCTTCGGTTTTACAATACAGAGACAAAAGTTCAAATAAATCCAAACGGCTTCATCAGGCAAAATCGCTTAAAAAATTATGCGACAGACATCATGTTTATTTTATTATCAATGATGATATTGAACTGGCAAAACAGGTTAATGCGGACGGCATACATATAGGAAAAGATGATGTACCTGTTAATGAAACTCGAAAAAGAATAGGCGCCAATAAAATCATTGGCGTAAGTTGTTATAACCAGCAAACACTGGCACTAGATGCGATTAAAAACGGTGCGGATTATATTGCTTTTGGGAGTTTTTTTGGTTCGTCCATAAAACCAGATGCCCCGCATGCCAGGGCCGAATTAATTTCCGCCTTAAAGTTAAAACACAACACACCCATATGCTGCATAGGTGGTATTACATTAGAGAATCAATCGCCACTACTTGAAGCGGGTACCGATATGTTAGCTGTGATTAGTGATATTTTCTCACAAGCTGACAACGAAAAAATTTCACATCGATGCCAACAGTATAAAAAGGCATTTGATGCCAGAAACGCTTAACTTTAGTTAACTACATTTTATGATCTTAATCACATTTTGATGTAAAATACCCGGCCTTGTAATATTCGGCTTCAGGAAACCTAACATGTCCCAAAAAAACACCCAGACAGATCTTTTTAACCAGGCACAACTGGTTATTCCCGGCGGCGTAAACTCCCCTGTAAGGGCGTTTAAGGGTGTTGGTGGCAACCCGGTTTTTATTGATAGAGCGAATGGTGCCTATATCTGGGATGCCGATGACAAACGTTATATTGACTATGTTGGCTCCTGGGGGCCGATGATTTTAGGCCATGCTCACCCTGAAGTGATAAATACGGTAAAAAAGAGTGCCGAGAGGGGCCTTAGTTTTGGCGCACCTACGGCAATAGAAACCGAAATGGCAAAACGCATTTGCCAGCTTGTACCCTCAATTGAGTCTGTGCGAATGGTTAGTTCTGGCACCGAAGCCACCATGAGCGCCATTCGCCTGGCTCGAGGTTTTACTAATCGAGATAACATTGTCAAATTTGAAGGCTGTTATCATGGTCACTCTGACTCGCTTTTAGTAAAAGCGGGTTCTGGCGCACTTACCCTTGGCGTGCCCAGCTCACCCGGAGTTCCAGCCTGCCTTGCTGAGCATACGATTACCCTGACTTATAACGATATTGAACAGGTCAAAGAAACATTTAAAACATCTGCTGATAAAATTGCCTGCATTATTGTTGAGCCTGTTGCGGGTAATATGAACTGCATTCCGCCTGTTGAAGGCTTTCTTGAAGGCTTACGAGAAGTTTGCGACGAACACGGCACAATATTAATTTTTGATGAAGTGATGACTGGCTTTCGCACCGCATTAGGTGGCGCGCAATCTATCTATAATATAAAACCCGACTTAACGACATTAGGAAAAGTCGTTGGCGGCGGCATGCCTGTAGGTGCGTTCGGTGGTCGCAAAGACATCATGCAGTATATCGCGCCAACAGGGCCCGTTTATCAGGCAGGTACATTATCAGGCAATCCAATTGCTATGGCAGCTGG
>JAPHRB010000080.1 GCA_026197015.1 Gammaproteobacteria bacterium
ATCTTCATAACTACAGGGCACGCTATCGGAACCATATGCGCGCTTCTGAGCTGCGACAACTGAAGACATACATAATCGAGAATTAGTATCAATGTTTGCAGTGCCAATAAAACCTTTCATGAATTTATTGGCTACATAATAGTCTTCAGTTAATAACTGTCCCGACACATACAGTGCAACCGAATCTGCGCCATGTTTCTGTATAATTGAATTAAAGCGTTTGGCGACCTTATTTAGTGCTTCATCCCAGGATACTCGAATACCATTGATCTGCGGATGCAACATTCTGCCTTCATCATCTAGCGTATCAGCTAAGGCAGCGCCTTTTGAGCATATTCGACCCAGATTAGCCGGGTGATCTGGGTTGCCACTGACCTTATACTCGCCCTGTTCCTGACTGACAATGACACCGCAACCCACACCGCAATAGGGACAGGTTGTTTTAGTCAGCAGCTCTTTGCTCTCAACACTTTTTGACATTTTTACTTCTCAGATACCGTTCGTCTAAATAATAAAATACTAATATAGCAGTTATCCATAATATTACCTAATAACAATGCAGTTATATAGATAGTAAGTACAGCTGAATTCTATCGATATATCAGTTGCTTAGCATTACGAAATATTATTTACGCTAAAAATATATTTATATTCAGAAGGTAAAAAACCACTCATTAGTTTATGTAATCATATTTATAAGTATATTCAATTATCTAACCGTCTGTAAGTCGTCTTATATAGCAGTATAGCTTTTAACATAAGAGGATTTGAGACCATCTTACACCCCGTTTTATAAGCTGTAGGTATTTCACTTTCTATAGTTATAATCCGGCCATATCCAATATTAACGGAGTTAATCTATGTCTAAAACCTGGATTCTGGTTGCAGAAAGCAGCCGCGCAAAAATATATGAAGTTGATAAAAATGAGTCAAAAAAAATACTTAGAGAGCTGACGGGTTTCACTCACTCTGTAAGTAGAAACCATAAACAACAACTTTCCGGTAATCTACAAAAAGAAAGTCGACACTCACTTTTAACCACCTCACTTGATACACACAAAGGACATGAAAGAGTAGAGTTTGCCCGAGCTATTGGTGAGCATTTAAATAGCGCAAGAAATAAGGGAAAATTTAATAAGCTGATACTCATGTCGCCACCCGGATTTTTAGGTGACTTAAGAAAAAATCTAAGTAATGAAACTAATAAATTTGTAATATCTGAAGTTGATAAGAACCTGGTAAGACATAATATAAAAGATATTGAGGCCCACCTACCTGCTGTATATTAATATTAGCCAGAATATTTTGAGTTAAAAAAGTGATATCCCGAAGGATACCACTTTTTTTTTACTTATAAATCAAGATTATTTTTTAAGCAAGTTTATCATCAGCAACGTGATAACTTGGATCTTCAAGTCTATTAACTTCTACCATATCCCCTGCTTTATCAAGTAACTGTTTACATTCTGCTGATAAATGACGCAAATGTATCTTCTTTCCTGCTTTAATATAACGCACAGCCAGATTATCGATTGCTTCTATTGCAGAGTGATCTGATACACGTGAGTTTTTAAACTCTATAATGACGTCTTCCGGGTCATTTTCTGGTATAAATAATTCACCGAAGTTTTTAACCGATCCAAAAAACAATGGGCCATTTAATTCATAAATTTTTGAGCCATTATCATCAATGTAATCTTTTACATGAATATGTTTTGCATGCTCCCATGCAAATACCAGTGCAGAAACAATAACACCCACGACGACGGCTATAGCTAAATCACTTGCAACCGTTACACCCGAAACCAGAACAATCACAAAAGCATCATGTCGTGGTATTTTTCCAAAAATACGAAAACTTGACCATTCAAAAGTACCTATTACAACGATAAACATAACACCTACTAGTGCAGCCATAGGAATCTGCTCAATAAGATTTGATGCAAATAGTATAAAAGCTAACAGGAATAAGGCCGCAGACACGCCCGACAAGCGTTGATGACCACCGGAGTTTACATTAATCATGCTTTGCCCAATCATTGCACAACCACCCATACCGCCAAAAAAACCGGTTGCGGTGTTTGCAATACCCTGACCAATACATTCACGATTACCACGTCCGCGTGTATTCGTTATTTCATCAATTAGAGTCAGTGTTAGTAGTGATTCAATTAAGCCGATAGCCGCTAAAATAATCGCATAAGGAAATATAATTTGTAAGGTTTCCAGATTAAATGGAACAAGAGGTATATGAAACTGAGGAAGCTCACCTTTGATTGATGCTAAATCACCCACGGTGTTGGTATCTATATTAAGACCAATTACCAGTAGAGAAACAACCACTATCGCAGCAAGTGATGACGGTATAACTGTAGTTAGTTTAGGTAAGAAATGAATAATGGCCATAGTTAATATGATTAAACTGCCAAAAATCATTAATGGCGTACCCGTCATCCACTGGCTTACACCGTCCACATCAACTTGAAAACTTTTCATTTGAGCAAGGAAAATAACAATGGCCAGTCCATTTACAAAACCCAGCATAACCGGATGTGGCACGATACGAATAAATTTACCTAACTTAAGCACCCCTGCCAGTATCTGCAATAAACCGGTTAATACAACAGTAGCAAATAGATACTCGACCCCGTTATCAGCAACCAGAGCCACCATAACAACAGCCATAGCACCTGTGGCGCCGGAAATCATGCCTGGTCGGCCTCCAAATATAGCCGCTAATAATCCCACCATAAAGGCAGCATATAAACCAACAAGCGGTTCTACGCCCGCAATAAAAGCAAATGCGATAGCTTCTGGAACTAGCGCCAAAGCAACTGTTAAGCCTGAGAGGACTTCATTTTGGACACAGACACGATTTTCACATCCCAAACTGAACATAGATTGACTCTTTAATTTGTTGATTTACTGTTTTTGAAGGGCGCGGATTATATCAGCATTCTGGAGTTGTTGATATGCCTCAAGAAGATGGCTTACTCAGGATTCGGGGCATTGTTGACACTTAGGACTGGGCTAAGCAGGATCATGTTACTTTGACGATTTTAACTATATAAAATAAAAAGGCCTGATCTCATATTCTGAGATCAGACCTTTTTTGCTTTCTATTAATTTTAACAGGTCGCTATCTATTTACTTACTTGCTGTTTAAGCGTGCTGTGATTGCATCAATTACAGACTGGCTGGTTGTCGCATCAACAGAAACCAGATTACCTTCTTTTTCATAGAAGCCAACTAATGGTGCAGTTTGTTCGTTAAATACATCTAAACGGTTGCTAATAGCTTCTTCGGTTTCATCATCACGCTGCACAACCGGTCCACCACACTTGTCACACTTACCTTCTTCTTTTGGCGGGTTAGACTTAACATTGTAGATTTCACCACAATCAGTACATGTACGGCGGGTTGTTAAACGATCTAGAATAACTTCGCGGGGAACCTGGATATCAACAACCATATCAAGTTCTTCACCAATATCAGCCATTAATACTTTAAGTGCTTCAGCCTGTGGAATAGTACGTGGGAAGCCGTCTAGCAAATAACCCGCTTTACAATCATCTTCTTTAAGGCGTTCACCCATGATTCCCATAATTAAATCATCAGATACAAGATCACCTGCTTTCATTGCAGCTTCAGCTTTTTTGCCTAATTCAGTACCCGCAGCAACTGCAGCTCTTAATATATCACCCGTTGAAATTTGTACAGAACCGTCCATTTTTGTTAATAATTTAGCTACTGTGCCCTTGCCTGCGCCAGGTGCGCCTAATAGAATCAATTTCATGTTTATTCCTCTGTTTGTAATAGTGTTTTCAGATCTGATAGGCACGAGCCATCAGATACCTAATTTTCTGCAGCTATAATACACCAAATTTCAATCAAGCTCGGTTTGAATACTTTATCGCTCCATAAGTATAATTTTGTATGAATAGAAGAATATTTTCACCGTTACTTACCTATATGAATATATTACACCGGCCTGTATGACAATTTCGTATTTAAGCTTTCGTTATCATTTCAGGTATATCAGATAACATCGAGTTAGCCAGCTCAGTCTTTTTCTTTCTATTTAATTTTCGAATTTCATATTCTCTTATACCTGCATCTGATCGCGATTGACACAGCTCAAAGTAGACTATATTTAACGGCCTTCTAGCCCGTGTGTATTTCGCGGCTTTTTTATCATCATTATTATGCTCATAAAGTCTACGTTTAAGGTCTGTGGTGATACCTGTGTAATAAGAATCATCATCACACCTTAATAAATAAACATACCAGCTCATGCTTTAGATACATATTCCAGTGTTTCAGTATTAATCTTAATGGCATTACCCTGAGTCAGATACTCTGGTATCTGGACTACCAGCCCAGTAGTTAAAGTCGCTGGTTTAGTACGTGCAGATGAAGATGCCCCTTTGATAGCCGGGGTCGTTTCTTCTATGGTCATAACTATATTAGCGGGCAGCTCAATACCCATAATTTGATCTTCAACTATCAGGGCATCTATACCTTGCATGCCTTCCATCAGAAAAGGCAGTTCGTCTTTTATATCATCATCGGCCAAGGTGTATTGCTCATAACTCTCGTTATCCATAAATACCCAGGCATCGCCCTCTCGATACAGAGGTTGAACGGCACTCTTTGTAACATCAATGACATCAACATTTTCATCACCAAGAAAGCCATGTTCAAATTTTTTCTTTGTTACCAGTACCTGACCTTTAACTTTGTAAATGGTATTACCACTACGAGATGAGGCTGTTTGGCAAAAAACACTCTTTATTACAATATTTTGACCCTCAAAATGAATAAAGGATCCACGTTTTATTTCGTTTGCTTTCATAGTATTTGTCTTAATTTCTTTTAATTGTCACGTATAATAACGCTTTTTGAACGGGAAGTGTGTGAGTGTCTGAATTTGTAATTGGTCAACGCTGGATTAGTGACGCTGAATTAATGATGGGACTGGGTACTGTTCTAGCGGTTGAACACCGAACAGTAAGTATGATATTTCATTCAACCGGTGAAAGCCGTACTTACGCTAAAGAATCAGCACCGCTCACCCGTATTCGGTTTAATGTTGGTGATCAGATTAGTGACATACATAAACGCAGTCTGATTGTTGAAGAAGTGATTGAAAAGAACTCCCTTATTATTTATCAGGTTAAAACAACTGATAATAATTTAGAATTACTTGAAGAGCGTGACCTGGACACCTCTATCCAGCTAAATAAACCACTAGATCGGTTAATTAGTGGCCAGGTAGATAAAAACAAATGGTTCGACTTACGATACCAGACCTGGCAAAACCTGTTAAAAAATTATAATAGCGATGTTAGTGGCCTAACCGGTGCAAGAACAAGTTTAATACCACACCAGCTGTATATAGCTAATGAAGTTGCCAGTCGTTATGCTCCCCGTGTATTACTCGCTGATGAAGTCGGCCTCGGCAAAACAATAGAAGCCTGTTTAATATTACACCAACAAATAAACAGAGGCCGTGCAAACCGGGTTTTGATTATTGTTCCTGATGCACTAATACACCAGTGGTTAGTCGAATTATTACGTCGTTTTAATCTATATTTTAGTATTTTTGATGAGGAGCGCTGCCTTGCTATCACTGAAAGCAGCAATTTTTCGAATCCATTCAATGCAGAACAACAAATTTTATGTAGCCTTAATTTATTTACAGAAAACCCTCAACGATTTGAACAGGTCATTAACACTGAGTGGGATTTATTAATTATAGATGAGGCACACCACTTGTTATGGAGCACTGATCACGTTAGTGAAGAATATAAACTGGTAGAGAAAATGTCTACTATTACCAAAGGCTTGTTATTATTAACAGCAACACCTGAGCAATTTGGTAAACAAAGTCATTTTGCAAGATTAAGATTGCTAGACCCTGATCGTTTTAATGATTACGACAGTTTTGTGCAGCAGGAAAATCAGTATCAGATTATTGCAGACCTTATTGAAAAAATTAGCGCCAATGAAGGATTATCTGATAGTTATATAACTCATCTATTATCTTTTGAAAGTAATATAAATATAGACTCAGCTAAAAGCGGTAATTTATCAGACAAAGAAAAATCCAGTATCATTCATCATTTACTTGATTGTCATGGTACAGGACGTGTTTTATTTAGAAATACTCGTTCAGCTATAAAAGGCTTCCCGCAAAGGAAAGTTACCGCCTATTCACTAGACATGCCCGAGCAGTATAAATCACTATCTGAGTCTTCTGTAATTGATAGCTTGCACCCGGAAAGACTCGTATCAAAATCAGTAAAGTGGACATTATTTGACCCAAGAGTTAAATGGCTGGTTAATTTATTAAATCAATTTAAAAATGAAAAAATATTGCTAATAACACATTATGCAGAAACAGCTATTGAACTATCCAATGCGTTAAAAACTCAATTTGGTATTGCTTCCTCTGTTTTCCATGAGCAATTAAGTATCGTAGATCGAGATAAACGAGCAGCTGATTTTGCCGATTATGAAAGCGGCGTGCAAATATTAATGTGTTCAGAAATTGGTAGTGAAGGTCGCAATTTCCAATTCTCTCATCACCTGGTGTTATTTGATTTACCCCTAAACCCTGATTTACTTGAACAACGTATTGGTAGATTAGATCGAATAGGTCAAACTCAAACAATAAACATACATACTCCCTGCTTTAAGTCGTCAGCACAGGAGCGTTTATATCATTGGTATGATATTGCATTAAATGCTTTTAATAACACCTGCCCGGCTGGCGCAGAAATATTTAGTAAATATAAAGATGAATTGATAAATATTTTAGATGTGTCTAATTGTGATAATGACATATTTGAAACTTTTATCGAGCGCTGTAAAGAAGATTATAATGAGTTAAATCAGGCAATGCATGATGGGCGAGATCGATTACTAGAATACAGCTCATGTCGTACAGATATAGCGCGAAAGTTACAATCAAAAATTGAGAATTTTGAACAGAGTTCGCAATTGAAACCTTATATGAATGATTTATTCGATTGTTATGGGGTTAATATAGAAGAACATAAATTAGGTAGTTACATTATAAGCCCTGCAGAACATATGGTTGGTCAATTCCCGGGATTAAGTGAGGACACTATGACTATTACATTTGATAGAAATGTTGCCTTAAGCAACGATGATATGCACTTTTTAAGCTGGGATCATCCTATGGTATTAAATGGCATAGATATGTTACTAAGCCATGAAATGGGAAATACATCTGTAAGCAGTATAAAGTCAAATGATTATGAGCCCGGACAACTATTAATTCAAGCTGTACATATCTTAAATATAGAGATCCCGGCAGAGCATAAGCTGGATCTTACTGGTGATCAATTACAGGCATTACCAATACTCAGCACGCTTACAGAAAGCGGAGAAGACATAAGTTTAGAATTTAGATCATACAAATTTAAATCGGTGGCTAAAAACATTGCCAGGCAAATAGTTCAGCTAAAAGAAACTGTGATTAAAGCATCACTATCAAAAATCTCTAATGATATTTCTGATCACGCTACTGAATACCTGCAGTCACACTATTCAACTAATATTTTGATACTTGAGAATGAAATTGATAGATTAATTACATTAAAGGCAGTTAACCCTCAGGTAAGAGATGAAGAGATCGCATTTTTTAGATCACAACTAGAAGGATTTAAAATTGCTATGCAGAATCCAGTCAGTCACCTGGATTCTATTAGATTAATAATTACAACCTGAAAAACATCTAATAACATAGTGTTTACTTAAGCAATACTTAATGACTTAAAACACTTTCGACACTTATAAATCACTTTTTTCTTTTGCACCTTATTATGTCGAGTTGTAGATAATTGATGAATCATACAATCGCAGGTATATTTAAATTGCTTCTGACGATGCAGCGGTAAATCTGTAACATCGTAGTTACTGGTTACATCCGCTTTAACGCCAAATATAGCCATTACCTGCTGCCACTCTTTACCATGTGGTTTAACCTTTTTAATCCCCCAAATTGAATGCACTACGTAATGCGCTACTTCATGAGCAACTGTATTAATTAAAGTATCTTCAAAATATTTTGAGAAAATTATTTGATTGTAGCGAATACGAATTAACTCTCGGCTAACCACAAACATTCCTGAGGTACGTCCCTTGAGGTCAAAATCTATCTGTATATTACTTAAATTTAGCTGAAGCTGTTGGTTTGCCAGCTCAATATAATAAGCCGTCTTCTCTTCAACCTGCTTAATTTGACTTTGATTTAATAAATACTGGTTCATTTATTGTGTTTTTGCATATCGTTAGGTCTTGAGATGGTATATATTTAATAATCATAATAACAGGATAATTATGGATCACCTATTTATAGCTCGTCAACCCATATATGACCGAAATAAAGCTGTAATGGGTTATGAGTTACTATACCGCAATAGCTCACAAAATCATGCAAATATTACTGATGCTGATACCGCATCCTGTGAAACTATTTTAAATACCTTTATGCACATAGGTATAGATAATATTGCTGGCAGTGCCCTCGCCTTTATTAATCTTCCCAGAGAATTCATCGTTAACGATCAGCTCACCCCCATGTTTAATGAACAGGCTGTATTAGAGATATTAGAAGATATTAAACCTGATGAAGCAGTAATTAACGGAATTAAACGCCTTAAAAATGAAGGTTATCAAATTGCATTAGATGATTTTGTATTTAAAGATGAATACAAACCCTTTGTAGAGCTAGCCGATTATATAAAATTTGACTTACACGTTCTTTCGAGACGCGAAGTTATACAACAACTTGAAAAAAGCCAGAAATATAATGTCAAATTAATTGCTGAAAAAATTGAATGTCATGAGTTATACCAGTTTTGTTATGAGTTAGGTTTTGATTTTTTTCAAGGTTATTTCTTTTGTTATCCGGAAATGCTAAAAAAGAAGTCATTACCCAGTAATAAACTGGTAATCTTAAATTTAATCAAGAAACTGCAGAATCCTCAAATTGAGTCAAATGAATTAGAACAAATATTAGTACAGGATATTACACTTACATACAAGTTATTAAGATATATTAATAGCGCTTCATTTGGATTGAGGCGTGAAATTGACTCTATAAAAGATGCTATCGTTATAGTAGGCATAAACAACCTGAAAAACTGGGTATCATTAATTATGATGTCTAAAATCATTGAGACCAAACCAACTGAACTCATTATTACTGGCATGATACGAGGTAAAATGTGTGAGTTACTTGCACAAAAACATCATCCTGAAGTATCACACCAAATGTTCATTATTGGTCTGTTTTCAGTTTTAGACGCTTTAATGGATCAGCCGTTAATCGAATTACTTGATACCGTAATATTAAGCACTGATATTAAGTTAGCCCTTCTGGATTTTGCAGGTAATCAAGGCAAAATATATAAATATGTTTTACAGTATGAAAAGAGCAACTGGGAAGAATTAAATGAAGCAGATATTAATGCTAATGAGTTTATTCAAGCATATTTAACATCCGTAAACTGGGCTGACCAGAGTATGCAGGTATTACTTGATTAATACAGAAACTAAGCCTGGTCAATTTTAAACAACAGGCTTAGTTCATATAGAAGATATTAACCAATAGTTAATATACAAAAAAACGCCCTCCACTTGCGACAATAATGACCAGCATTCCCAGTATCGTATTAATAGCAACAAGCATACGAATCTGAGCGAGTGCATTCCCGCCATCAGGCCATCTTTGTTCCGCAACTGCTGATTTAAGGCGTTTAAAAGGCACAAAAAACACATGCATGTATATTAGTATCATTAGAATACCTAAAGCGTTCATTATATGAACATATAATGGTGCATTGGCAATACTATCCCAACGACTAAATATCATTAGATAACCGGTTAATGGCAGCAAAATAACTGAAGCCCATACATAGGGGAAGAATTTAGAGAAAACGCCTGACCAGAGCGTAAGTCTTGCTGGAGGTTCAAGTGATTCTGCAGCAGCTGGACGTAAAAAACTATATGCGAAAAACATACCCCCTACCCAGACAACAACAGCAATAACATGCAGTAAACTATAAATACTTAGCATAATTCTAATCTTTTAAATTTATTTATATTAGTGTCAATAATACACCGAATTAAAATAACAATAACAACATTTTTCAATATATATTGTTATCTGTATCACTCAAACGATAGACATCCATATGCGAGTCTTGTAAAGAATGACCTGCTAATGTTAAATTACCACTATAGCGATGATATTCACTATTCGTAAATTCGAATTTATATTTACGTAGTAACTTTATCTGACCATGCTGATTTTTACCAAAACGCATTGATGACATATGTACAGTTTCATCCAGAAACTGCACATTGTTTTTCTGGCATAATTTAGCACCTATTTTTCTGGCCGTTTCATTAATTTTCATTGAATCAAGCCAGAACCAGATAAGCAGAGACAGGGCCATGATAATCAATAAATCAGTTATGTTCATTGTAAATAAACCTATATGATAAACTTCGACATAAAGAACTATCTATACACTCCTCTATTCTGTGAGGAAAATATATGGAAACTGAGTGAAGCATTGTATCTGAATAAGAGCGCAAACCCCATGCATGTTTTGTTCATAATCAACAGATCAGGCAGTATTGCACTATTTAATCAAAAACGCTCAATAAACCATCAAGCCGTAGTTTGGGACTATCATGTAATTTTAACCGCAAAGATAGAGAACTCAATCGTTGTATATGATTTTGATAGTAAATGTGATTTTCCAGTAACCATGAATGAGTATTTTAATAAAACCTTCCCTGCTAATGTCAATTTAGCTGATTCATATAAACCAATGATTAAAGTAATAAAAGCAGAGAATTATCTACGACATTTTTATTCTGATCGGCATCATATGAAAGGCTTAATTAAAAGCCATGAATTTCCTGATTATGAAATAATAACACCCGAGCAAAATATTGAAAAATTATTACTGGACAACTGCATAAATATCGACAAGCTAAAGTATGACGCCATTATAATAAAACCCGAGGATTATATTACTTTAATAAATTAACTAAGCTGTAAAATGATTAATTATATCTTTAACTGGCATTATTGAATCTATGGTTTCAACACTTTTACCTGCCTGCCAGTAATCCACATCACCAGTTTGATCTAATAGAGCATGTTTTAGTGACCTTAAAGATTTTAAAGCTAGAACAGTACGCATAAAGTGCTTGAACTTCTCGTGATTTAACATCCAGTTTTCCAGTAAGTTTGGTTTTAAGCCTTGCCGTTGGATGTATGGTGTATTAATAACTGAAACAGGCACACCGGTAATTCTTTCACTTAACACAATATCAGATGCTTTAGATTTAATTATTGCCTGCTTGTAACTTATATGCGCACTACACTCCTCTGATGCGATGAATCGAGTCCCCATTTGAACAGCTTGATAACCAAGCTTAAGTGCATGACGATAGGCATCGGCATTACCAATACCCCCCGCACAAACGACAGGTAGTTCAAATGATTGTAGCTGTAAATATAAATCATTATCTAAATAATTACCTGCATGTCCACCTGCTTTGTTATTTACAGCTATTAACCCATCCACGCCAACATCTGCTGCCTTATGCGCCCATTTGGCCTCTGTAACATCATGATATACATAAGCACCTGCTTGATGTGCAGCTTCTACCACCCAGTCGGGTTTACCTAAGGAAGTAATAAAGAATTTAATATCCATCTCAAGCGCTTTATCTAACCATACCTGCATTCGTTGATGATATTTTTTTGAGCCTTTTTCAATTAATAAATTCATACCAACAGGTTTATCTGTCAGCGATTTAATATACTTGATACCGGATTCGAAATCATAACCATGAACATAAGTTAACGATATGGGTTGTATAATACCAATACCACCCGCATTAGAAACTGCAGCGACAAGCTGCGGATTGCTGCAGGGATACATGGGTCCACAAATTATGGGGTGTTCTATTCCTGTCTGTTTTAGAAATAAATTACTATCTGACATTTTTAATCCTTTTTAAAGCCGAGTTTCCATACTACCTTTATCCTCGCGACTTCGTCCTCATCAATATCTTTAATAATTGCCACCACGGTATGTTCCAGTTGATCATCAAATGCTGGTAATTTTGTCGTACATTCTGCAGTTAAGGTACCACGGGCTTTTTTAATGAAATTAATTTTGATCTCAATGGGAATACCTCGCATATTTTGTTTGAATAAAGATATTAATGCGAGACCACTGGTAAACTCTCCCAGATTGGTTAATGCGATGGCATGAATAGAATTAAGGTGATTACGAATAGCCCTGCGATCCTTAAGTTCAATTCGGGCATAACCTGTATTCAAATCAACTACAGTTGCCTTTAATGAGCCTGTGTATGGATTTACAAAAGGAATTAGAATATTAAAGACCCATCGGCCAATTACATTGTGCCCTAATTTTTGCCAATAACCATATATATCAGTAATTTGCATGAATTTCACTTAGTGTTGTCGTTTTCAGAGAAAGCTATAGATATTATAGTGTTATAATGAACAGACTTTTGAATTTATAATATATATATGACGAACAAAGAAATAAGCTCGATCGATAAAACATTAGCCCACGCAGATATTCTTCTATTAGCAACCTATAGAATGCCATTTGGCAAACATGCAGGTCAGCTGCTTATCGATTTACCTGAGCCATATGTGGTGTGGTTTCATAATAAAGGGTTTCCTAATGGCGAACTAGGTCGAATGTTAGGTATAACTTATGAAATAAAAGTTAATGGCCTGGAAACACTTTTTAAACCATTAATGAAGCCTGCCAGCAACATAAAAAAATAATATGTTACAGCCTATTGAATACACTCCACCAGTACATATTAAACTTGATATTCTTTATCAGGATAATAATTTAATTGCATTAAACAAACCTGCTGGACTTTTATCTGTACCCGGCAGAGGAGAAGATAAACAGGATTGCATGTTGTCACGTTTACAAATTGAATTTCCTGAGGCTCTCGTAATACATCGTTTAGATATGCCAACTTCGGGTATTATTATGTTTGCTCGAAATAAAGAGACAC
>JAPHRB010000145.1 GCA_026197015.1 Gammaproteobacteria bacterium
GACTCACTTTTTTGCCTGCAGCTGCAAAAAAGTAAGCAAAAAATAGCCGCCCTTTATTCGCTAGTTCTCATCAAAAAACGATGAGAATACCCAAAAAATCTAATGTTATTAACAGTTATTATTCTATGCTGTCTGATTTCTACTCTATTCCCGGGTCGTTCAGATGCGCCATCCAGGCTTACAGAACTTAAAATTACGTCCCTGTAATTTTACCCCTCGATGGAAACATTTTTTGGCTAGCTCCAGAGAGGATAAAAGTCAAAACCACAGACGTCAAGCTCCCATAAAGCCCAAACCTTGTAAGATAAAATCTAAACCTGTTAAACAGAATATACATAAATTCTATAAAGCTAGATTGAGCTTCAAAAAGTTCAATCTGGCTCTTTCGATGCGTACTATCTAACAAGCCCTTTTTCCACCTCATCTCTTTTACTTTTACCTTCTAACTGTTCAATTAACGTTAAAGCAAAATCCATAGCGGTACCGGGGCCTCTTGATGTAATAATTTTTCCATCAATTTCAACTGCATTATTAGTAAGTTTAGTATTATTTAATTTAGTATCAGTTAATGCCCCTGGATAACAGGTTGCGGTTTTGTTATCCAGAACACCCGTAGCAGCTAATGCTTTCGGTGCGGCGCAGATAGCGGCAAGATAACTGTTATTCGCCGCATGATTTTTTATGATACTTTGAACAATTTCATTATCTCGTAAATGATCGGCACCTGGCAATCCGCCCGGCAGCACCACCATATCAAATTGTCTATGTTCAACCTTTTCAATACTAGTTTGCGGTATTATTGTAATACCACGCGAGGCAATCACTGGCTGATCATCTAAACCTGCAGTGACTACTTCAACTCCTGCACGGGTTAATAGATCTGTTATGGTAATTGCTTCAAGCTCTTCACATCCCTGAGCTAATGGAACTAACACACTTGTCATGTCATGTCTCCTCAGTTGTCTTGCTATTAGGCCCTTTTTTTATTATTTGTAGATAATATATGCATACCTTTAAGTAAGTTTAAAGCTTCGTGAATTTTATAATCTTTCTGTAATTCTTCAGCCATCTGGTCTTCATTTTTTTTATCTTTTCTGGAAACTTTCTTTTTACTATTAGGATTACTGATATGTCCTGATAAATCAGACTCTTTTATCTGTTTGACACCATTATGCTCTGTCGATGTAACCTGCATATTATCTAAAACAATATCCGGCACTATACCTTCAGCTTGAATTGATCGGCCATTTGGCGTGAAATATCTGGCCGTAGTAAACTTTACCGCTCCTCCATTTCTTAACTCCTGTATCGTTTGTACCGAGCCTTTTCCAAAAGATTTTTCACCCATAATTACTGCACGTTTATGATCCTGTAATGCACCGGCTACTATTTCTGACGCAGAGGCAGAACCACCGTTTATCAAAACAACGATTGGTGCATTTTTAATAACATCTCCTGATCGTGCGGTAAATTCAAAATAGGAGTCTTCAGTCCTTCCCCTGGTATAAACCAGTTTGCCTTTCTCAATAAATAAATCTGAAACATCTGCTGCTGCATTTAAAACACCACCTGGATTATTACGTAAATCAACAATTAAGCCATTTAAGGGGGCTTTATTGTTTTTCACCAGACGATTAATGGCATCTTTTAAATGCTGTGCTGTCTTTGATTGAAATGTACTAATTCTTACATAACCAAAACCAGGCTCTAACATGTGGCTTTTTACACTTTTTACTTTTATAACCGCTCGTTTTATTTTAAATTTTAATGGCTCGTTTTTGCCTTCTCGCAGCACACTCAATTCAATTATTGATCCGGGTTTACCACGCATCAACTTGACCGCATCATTCAGACTCATATCTTTTACCGATTTATCATTAAGCCTGATAATTAAATCACCGGCTTTTATACCTGCCTTAAAAGCCGGTGTATCATCAATAGGTGATATAACTTTAACAAAACCATCTTCCGTACCTACCTGAATACCCAGTCCACCAAACTGTCCTGTAGTGCCGATTTTTAGCTCTTTATATTCTTCAGGATCTAAATAGGTTGAATGGGGGTCAAGGCCAGAAAGCATGCCTCGAATGGCATTTTCAAGTAATTCTTTATCCTCTACCTGCTCTACATAATCCGTTTTTATACGCGCAAAAATATCTGAAAAGTTACGTAATTGCTCTAAAGGCAGATTATTCTGCTCTGGCGATTCTTTATTCGACTCAACCGTAGCTGCATAACTAATATTCAAACCACTAACCGCTGAAAAACTTAGAAGAACGGCTAAAGCGACGACTTTAAGTCGATTTTGATCCATGAAACTACTCCTGATTGAAATTCATCCTGAATAATAAAGATGATTTATTAATTATCTTGCAGTGCCAAATGATGATTACTACTCGAGCACCACTTTATAGGGTTAACAGGTTTACCCTGTTTTCTTATTTCAAAATACAAACCTGATGTCGGTTGGCCACCACTATCACCGACTGTAGCGATAACTTCACTTGCCTCTACCCAGTCACCAACCTGTTTATACAACTCCTGAGTGTAACCATATAAACTCATATATCCATCATTATGGTCAATAATCGTTATAAATCCATAACCCTGCAACCAGTCAGCAAAGGCAACACGCCCATGGGTAACTGCTCGAACCTGTGTGTCATAATCCGCTTTTATAATGACGCCATTCCATTTCAGATCACCCTGCGCTCGAGAGGTTCCATATTTCGCTCGCAACCCCCCCTTTACAGGCCAGGGTAATTTGCCTCTTAACTGACCAAAAGGCTTCTGATTAAGCGCTTCGGCTGGTATATCCGCGAGCAACTCCCCCAGGGACATTAATAAATCTTCTATTCGGCCTCTGCTTGTTTGCAAATCATTTAAGGTTAATTCCTGGTTATTTATATCTTTTTCAAGGCGTGCGAGTATTTTCTTACGTTTGCTTCTGTGTTTAGCTAATTGCTTTTTCTCGTTTTTCTTCGCCTTAACTAAACTGGACAAGTTTAGTGTTGTTTTTTCTATACTTATTTCTAACTTTTTTTGTTTTTCTATGCTTGATAGAAATGTTTCTATTTCTTTTCCTCGGGCTCGATTCAGATATGTGTAATAAACCATTGCACGGCCCATTTCTGTTGGATCTTGTTGATTTAAAAGCATTTTTAATTGCGGCTGCTGCCCCATAGCATACGCTGACCTCAATTGCTCAGCCAGTATCTGGCGTTGTTTAGTTAAGTCTTGCTTTAGTTTTTTTAGCTCAATACGTGATGATTTAAGTTTTTCTTCCGATTTTTTATGTTTTCTCTTAGTTTTTTTCAGTTTTTTAGCACTCAGTGCTATTTTCACTTCCAGTTTTCTTAAATCTGTTCGCACAGAGTCACGTTGGTCTTTATCCTGACTCAAAGCAGACAACACATTAGTGATTTTATCGCGAATACTGTCCAGCCTTTGCTGGTAGTCGGCTGCTGTTTCAGCATTAACGACGAAAGGTAAGGCTAATATAATGCTTAATAAGAGGCGTATTATCAGTTTATAAAATCTGTGCATATGTTGAATACAGCTGTATTTTAGTGTTTACTGTTAAACGGTTCATCATAAAATCCTATATTAATAAAATAAACACTGGATATGATGATTTAATTTAGTTAAAAAGTATGTATCATTTTATGGTAGATTACTAATATAAGCGAAAGCAATTTCAGCAGGAAGGTATTAAATGGTTGCAAATATTGAAGAACCGCCACAGTTAATGACCAGAGAGGAAGATATCGATCGTGCTTCTCGCTCATTAAAAGCAATGTCACACCCATTGCGTTTAAAGATTCTGTGTACTTTACAGGATCAGGAAGTAAGTGTGCAGGATATAGTTGATAATGTGGGTACATCGCAAAGCAATATATCTCAACATCTGGCAATATTACGTGACAAAGGCATTCTTGCCTCACGAAAAGATGCAAACCGCGTTTTTTATCGTGTTGGTGATGCTAGAACATTACGTCTTATTGGCATGATGCAGGAAGTTTTCTGCTCCCAGCGCTTATTAGACGATTGATAACATCTAAGTTTTTTAAATAACTTAAATACTGACTATATCAGCCTCTGATCACTACCCGTGACCGGAGGCTTCAGCTTTACTGGAGTAAAAAATGGCTCAACTCATCGAGTTCGCCACTAATAATCTTTTGCTAGTTTCTGCTTTAGCGGTTATAGCGGCACTGATTATTAAAACTGAAATAGGCTTAAAATTTACCAATATTCAACAACTTAATGTTAATGAAGCGGTTCGCCTAATGAATGATAGTGAGGTTGTCGTACTGGACGTTCGTGAAAACAATGAATACAAAACAGGACATATTCGTGATTCTATTCATATTCCAATGTCTTCACTCGCCAAGCGACTAACTGAGCTTGAAAAACATAAAAACAAGCAAATTCTAGCCTATTGTCGTTCTGGCAGCCGTTCAAATAGCGCCTGCCGTACCCTTAACAAACAGGGTTTTGAAAATGTTAGCAACCTTGCTGGCGGCATTATGAGCTGGACTAATGCAAATTTACCTGTAACTAATAAATAATTTCAACTTTAAAGAAGCATTCATGTCACAAGCCGATATCACCGTTTATTACGCTCCCTTCTGCCCTTACTGCGGTTGGGCTAAACAATTACTTAAAAGTAAAAACGTCGAATTTACTATGATCAATGTAAATGACGGCCAGGAAATACGTCAGGAAATGGAGCAACGTGCTGGTCAAACCAGTGTACCGCAAATCTTCATTGGCGACACTCATATAGGTGGATATGACGATATGGCGGCGTTAGACGACAAGGGTGAGTTAGACCCTCTAATCGCAGCGGGCTAATTTAGCTTCCCCATATACTGATATTTTTATAACTTTAATACCGCCGCCTTATACAAGGCGGTCTGTTGTGCTTATTAATTTCTAAGAAACAAACGCAACTTTTAAGTAAACGACAAGCTATAGAAATCTAAACTTTAAAATTCGCAGGCCTCCCTCTTTAATGGTATTCTCCCCCAGACAAATTCATTACGGATAGTTGAATTATCTAGTTAAAGAGCCATCTATTCGTTTAAATTATCAACACAACAATATTCAATAATTAATTAGGTTATTACAATGAGCGAACAAGAAGCGCAGCAACAATTTGCAATCCAGAAAATATTCATCAAAGACGTATCATTCGAGTCACCCAATTCACCTGCTGTGTTTACTGAAGGGGAATGGAAACCAGAAGTTAATGTGCAAATTAATACAGAAGTGAAAACCATTAATGAAGGCCTTCATGAAGTAACACTAACCGTTACTGTTACGGCCAAGCAACTTGAAAAGACCGCTTTTCTTGTTGAAGTTAAACAGTCTGGCATCTTTCAGCTGATTGGTTTTGAACAGGAACAAATGGGTGGAATGCTGGGTGCTTATTGCCCTGAAACTTTATTTCCATATGCTCGTGAAGCCATTTCAGATTTAGTAACAAAAGGTGGCTTCCCTCAAATGCTGCTTTCACCTGTTAATTTTAACGCTCTTTATATGCAGCACCAGCAACAACAGGCTCAACAAGAAGCGGCAACGGCAACTGAAACAGCTCACTAAGCACTTATGTCAGAGAAAAAACCCTTTAACAGGAGAATCGCTGTACTCGGCGGTGGCTCCTGGGGCACAGCACTAGCCACCCAGGTCGCTCGTGCAAAGCATGATGTGGTGTTATGGGACCTCAATCCCGAGCACGTGAAAAACATGCAATTAACCCATCGCAATCAACAGTATTTACCTGATATAACACTTCCCCAGTCATTAAAATTTAGCGACCAGCTTGAAAAAACGATACGTGATGCTGATACCCTGCTCATTGCTATCCCAAGTCATGCAGTACGTGGCTTTCTGCAGAAAAGCAAACAATGGATACGCCCAGAGCAGCACATTGTCTGGGCGACTAAAGGCCTTGAAGAGGGTAGTGCGAAACCCGTTCATGAAGTGGTAGCAGAGGAAATACCTGACTGTAAATCAACAGCGGTTATTTCCGGTCCTACATTTGCGCTCGAAGTGGCTAATAATTTGCCAACCGCGGTCACCGTTGCAGCTAGTAGCCATGCCATTGCGAATGAAGTCGCCAGCTTTTTACATTATGGTAATTTCAGGGTTTATACATCAGAAGATATGATAGGCGTAGAACTCGGAGGCTCACTTAAAAATGTGCTTGCGATTGCTGCCGGCATAGCCGACGGGCTTGGCTTTGGCTCAAATACCCGGGCCGCTCTTATAACCCGGGGCCTGAACGAAATTATGCGTCTGGGCATCGCCATGGGTGCTAATGCAGAAACCTTTATGGGGCTCGCGGGCATGGGTGATCTTGTTCTCACCTGTACCGATAATCAGTCACGTAATCGTCAAATGGGCTTAGCCCTTGCAGAGGGCCTGAGTATTGAAGCCGCTAGAGAAAGAATTGGCCAGGCTGTAGAAGGCGTTAAAACGGCTAAAGAAGCATGGCTACTGGCACAAAAATATAATGTCGATATGCCTATCATTGAGCAAACTTATAAAGTTTTATATGAAGACAAAGCACCCATAGATGCGGTACATGATTTACTGGGGCGAGAAGCTAAATCAGAGTAGTTTTATGTGTATTCCCACGGAGGATGGTGGGAACGAGACGAATGACAGACTCTGATAATCACATCAGGCAAAGCGGCTATAGATCATCTCCCTCGGGGAA
>JAPHRB010000141.1 GCA_026197015.1 Gammaproteobacteria bacterium
AATTGTAATTATTCGGTCATAATCTATACTGCTGTTTTGTTGATGTATATCAAATACATTGGGGCGTTACTGTGGGTATTAGCTTAAGTTATGCCTAAATAATAATAAAAATATAAGCTTTCCTTGATTTTTATCATTGAGCTATTTATATTCTCTTCAATTATAAATAAATGAACTTAAATATTTCACACCAGCAAACGACTGGCAAACAACCGGGCTTACATTAAATAATAATAATACTCTGATATTCGAGTTTTTAGAAAATAGCATTATAAATTTCAAGTTAACGATGATTTTAATAATGACATATCGGTAACTTTTTTGTTTTAAGTTAGATAATTATAAAAACCTTTACTCCAGGGGGTAAAAATGAGAGCAGTAACCCGGCCATTAGGCCTAGTCTGTCTGTTGCTAACAAGCAGCCCGACACTCGCTGAATATCAGTTGAATTTAGAGCCAGGTGTCACCATTACCAGCCAAAATGCATATGACATTCATCAGATAGTAATGTGGATATGCGTTGTTATCGGTATCGTTGTTTACGGTGCCATGACCTACTCAATTCTTACTCATACGAAAGCCAGGGGTCATAAACCTGCGACCTTCGACGATAACCTCACCGTAGAAATACTCTGGACAGTGATCCCTATTCTTATTCTTATCGGTATGGCTATTCCTGCAACCTCTGCTCTACTGGCGATGGAAGATGTCTCTGATTCAGATATGTCTATCAAAGTCACCGGTTATCAGTGGAAATGGCATTACGATTATGTAGGTGAAGATGTTAGTTTCTTCAGTAACATGAATACACCGATGGAGCAGATTAAAAATCTTGAAACTAAGGGTGAAAATTATTTACTAGAAGTAGATAACACAATCGTTGTTCCTGTTGGTCAGAAGATTCGTTTCCTGTTTACATCTAACGATGTTATTCACGCATGGTGGGTACCTGCTTTTGGTGTTAAGAAAGACGCCATTCCCGGTTATATAAATGAAAGTTGGGCGCGTATTGATGAGCCGGGTATTTACCGGGGTCAATGTGCGGAATTATGTGGTTCGAATCATGGGTTTATGCCGATTGTTGTTGAAGCTAAGTCAGAAGTCGATTATCTGGCCTGGTTAAATGAGAAGAAATCAGCTCAGGCTGCAGCAGCTGAAAGCGGTAATAAGGTCTGGACTATGGATGAATTAATGGCTCACGGTGAGACAGCTTACAATACAAGTTGTGCGGCCTGTCATCAGGTTGGTGGTGAAGGTTTACCTAATGTGTTCCCTGCCCTTAAAGGCAGTGCTATCGCAACGGGTGATGTTGCGAAACATCTTGATGTTGTTATCCATGGTGTAACTGGTACTGGTATGCAGGCATTTGGCGCACAGTTAAATGATGCAGATTTAGCAGCGATTATTACTTATGAGCGTAATGCCTGGGGTAATAGTACTGGTGATATGGTTCAACCGTCCGATGTAAAAGCGGCCCGTTAATTTAGACTTAAAAAAGAGGCAAATATGAACGCTGTAGTAGAAGAACATCACGATCACGATCATAAGCCTACTGGCATAGGTCGGTGGCTGTTTAGTACAAATCATAAAGACATTGGAAGCATGTACCTGTGGTTCGCTTTCACCATGTTCTTTATTGGTGGCGCATTAGCGTTATTAATTCGTGCTGAATTATTTCAACCCGGTATGCAAATTGTAGAACCGGAATTCTTTAACCAGCTAACAACCCTGCATGGTTTAATCATGGTTTTTGGTGTGATTATGCCGGCTTTCGTTGGTTTAGCTAACTGGCAGTTGCCAATGATGATTGGTGCTCCCGATATGGCATTACCGCGGATGAATAACTGGAGTTTCTGGTTGTTACCGGGCGCCTTTGGTTTGCTGCTTGCCAGTTTGGTAATGAGTCTTATGGGGCTTGGTTCTGCGCCAAATTTTGGCTGGACATTCTATGCGCCGCTCTCCACTACTTATGGACCAGATAGTACTGATTACTTTATCTTTTCAGTTCACTTGATGGGTATATCATCCGTAATGGGCGCGATTAATGTAATAGCGACTATTATGAATCTACGTGCTCCCGGCATGACATATATGAAGATGCCTATCTTTGTATGGACATGGTTTATTACGGCATATTTACTGATTGCAGTTATGCCTGTACTGGCGGGTGTCGTCACAATGATGTTAACCGATAGAAACTTCGGTACTAGCTTCTTTGACGCGGCTGGTGGTGGTGATCCGGTCATGTTCCAGCACGTATTCTGGTTCTTTGGTCATCCTGAAGTGTATATTATGATTTTACCGGCTTTTGGTATTATCTCTTCAATTGTGCCTACCTTCTCTCGTAAGCCATTATTTGGTTACAGCTCGATGGTATATGCAACGGCTTCAATTGCATTCCTTTCGTTTATTGTATGGGCTCATCATATGTTTACAACGGGTATGCCGGTTGCAGGTGAACTCTTCTTTATGTATTCAACTATGTTAATTGCGATACCTACGGGGGTTAAAGTTTTTAACTGGATTTCTACAATGTGGAGAGGTGCATTAACATTTGAAACACCAATGTTATTTGCAATCGCATTTATCTTCCTGTTTACCATGGGTGGATTTACCGGTTTGATGTTATGTATTGCACCTGCTGATTTTCAGTATCACGATACCTACTTTGTGGTAGCTCACTTCCATTACGTATTGGTAACGGGGGCAGCCTTCTCTATTATGGCAGCGGTATATTTCTGGTTGCCAAAATGGACCGGTAATATGTATGACGAGAAACTCGGTAAATTGCATTTCTGGTTAACCTGTATTTCTGCAAACGTTTTATTCTTCCCAATGCATTTCATCGGTCTGGCAGGTATGCCTCGTCGTATTCCAGATTATGCGCTGCAATTTGCAGAGTTTAATCAGATTGCGTCTGTTGGTGCATTTGTATTTGGTTTCTCACAGTTAATCTTCTTATACGTTGTTATTAAATGTGTTAGGGGTGGCGAGAAAGCAACGGATAAAGTTTGGGAAGGCGCGCACGGTCTGGAGTTTGATCTTCCATCACCTGCGCCGTTCCATAGCTACACAACTCCACCTGTAGTTAAATAGGCAGAGGCGCGAAAATGTCAGTGCAAACAAAAAAGCAGACAACAGATAATCCTAAAATTATCGGTAGATTACTTCTGGTTGTAGTAGCGATGTTTGGTTTTGGTTTTGCACTGGTTCCGTTATATGACGTGTTTTGCGATGTAACCGGTTTAAATGGAAAGACAGGTGACAAAGTTAATTTTGAAACCGCTCCAACAGTAGACGAAAGTCGTTTGGTAAAAATTACTTTTCTGGCTAGCCTGAATGAATCTATGCCGTGGGAATTTAAACCTCAGCAAAATTTTATTGAGGTTCATCCAGGCAAGCCAACTACGATTAACTATATTGCTAAAAACATTTCCAGTAAGAGTATTGTCGGAAACGCTGTACCTAGTGTTTCACCAGGTTTAGCTGCTGCGTACTTTCAAAAAACAGAATGCTTCTGCTTTACTCAGCAAGAGTTAAAAGCTGGAGAAGAAAAAATCATGCCGGTCACGTTTATAGTTGATAGTGAGTTATCAGATGAAATAAATGAAATCGCATTGTCCTATACTTTCTTTATCAGTAAACAAAATAACGAAGATTTGGCAGATAATAATTTAACCGCTAAATCTATTAATACTTTCAAGTAATCAGGATTAACTATTATGAGTACTGCAAGTCACGGTGAATATTATATTCCAGAGCCAAGTAAATGGCCTATAGTTGGAACAGCTGCATTAACAACTTCGGTTATTGGCGCAGTAAATACAATACATGCAGGTGAAATGAGTCTACTGCTTCCAGTTGGTTTATTATTGATAGCCTATTTGTTTTTTGGCTGGTTCGGTTCAGTTATTGATGAATCAATGGCAGGTAAATATAGTGCTCAGGTAGATAAATCATTCCGCCTTGGTATGATGTGGTTTATTTTTTCTGAAGTCATGTTCTTTGCGGCATTCTTTGGCGCATTGTTCTACGCAAGAGTATTATCTGTGCCCTGGTTAGGCGGCGCTGGAAATAACGCGGCTACCCACGAGTTTTTGTGGCCAGCTTTCGAAGCAGTCTGGCCTCTACTAACAAACCCTGATAATACAAAAATCGCTGCCCCGGGTGAAGCCATGGGTGCAATGGGTTTACCTGCAATAAATACAGCAATACTATTAACATCTAGTGTGACTTTAACCTGGGCGCATCATGCTTTACGTGCGGGAAATCGTTTACATCTTAATTTAGGTTTAGGAATCACCGTGTTATTGGGTTGTCTGTTCCTTGTGTTTCAGGTTGAAGAATATATACACGCCTATAGTGAATTAGGTCTAACTATGTCGTCAGGCATTTATGGTAGTACCTTCTTCCTGTTAACGGGTTTCCATGGCTTCCATGTAACAATGGGCACAACTATGTTACTGGTGATCTTAATTCGTTGCTTGAAAGGTCATTTTACGGCAGACAAGCATTTTGGTTTTGAAGGAGTTGCGTGGTACTGGCATTTCGTTGATGTTGTCTGGTTAGGTTTATACATATTTGTGTACTGGTTATAACGATAAACAAGTCGTAAGTCATAAGTCTTTTAAAATTTGACTTACGACTGTTTTTTATAATCCATGTGGCTGTATTAACCCTAAGGCCTGACCAATTAATAGCAGAATAAAAATTCCAGCGGAGAGCCCTATTCTCCAGCTTAGAGATTTGATTAATTTATCAGAATTCCCTTTGTTGTTTACAAGATGATATAGTGCAATACCTAAACTAATAAAAACAAAAATTAGTAATACAATAAGAACAATTTTAAAAATCACTTTATTAACCTCTTTTTTTCAAAGTATAAATTTGTAACAAAGCCAAATCAGGTATTAACTCGGGTATGCAGATTAAACAGTATCAATTTAAAGCTACACTTATACCTAGTCTAATAACAGTTGCCCTACTTTATATAATGATATCACTTGGCTTTTGGCAACTAGATAGAGCTGAGTATAAAGCCAATATACAATCATTAATAGAGAGTAAACAGGGTACAGCCACTATTTCTTTAGATTCAATTGAGAAGCAAGAAGAGAACTGGTTATATCAGCCAGTGTTTGTTTCAGGAAAATTTGATTTACAACATCAGATCTATCTGGATAATCAGGTTAATAATATGCTTGCGGGATATAGTGTTTTTACACCGCTAAAGATTTCTGATGATCTTGCAATTTTAGTTAATCGAGGCTGGTTACCGGTTGGTAATAGTCGTGCAAATTTACCTGATATTAGTGTGACATCAGAAATGCTACGTATAGATGGCCTGCTCTCACACGCACCATCAAAAACACTGCTTCTATCAGATAATGTAAATAGCTATTTGCAATGGCCGGCTGTATTGCAGTATGTCGACATTATCGAAATTGAAAAACAGTTAGAATATAAATTATTGCCAATGATTATTATTATGGATCAGTCAACACAAACAAAATTACAGCCCTTACCTGTCAAAATTAATATGCGTAGTGAAAAACATACAGCATATGCATTTCAATGGTTTGGTCTTTCATTAACGTTATTAATCATATACATTGTGGTTAATACAAAAAACACTAACAAAATTTAAGGTTCTATATGACTAACGAAGTTGCAGATCAGGCACAGGAAAAACGTAGTAATTTGGCTTTATGGGTGCTAACCGCCTCGTTTTTTATTCCAGCTTTTTTAGCTTACTTTTATTTTTATTATGGTGATAGACCTGCTATTAAAAGCAATGGTGAGTTGATTATACCTGTTGTAGATATACACACTCTGGGAATGACTGGTGCCGCGGGTGCTGAGTTATCTGAAGAAGAATTAACACCCCATTGGCGAATGCTTTATTTTGTAGGTTCAAGTTGTGATTCAAGCTGTGAAACCAGCTTATATAATATGCGTCAGATAAATATTGGAATTGGTAAATACCAGGACCGTGTAAATCACGGTATTGTACACTTAGCGGAGCCTGATGAAGCGTTTGTAGAATTAATAGAAAATGAACATAAAACTGCTGGTCATATTTATACAACTATAGATAAAATATCATCTATTACAAAACTAGAGGCGAACCCATCGCAATTGCAATCTATCTATCTGGTTGATCCTTTGGGTAATATCATGATGCATTTTCCAAAAGATCTTGAGCCAAAGTTGATAAATAAAGATATGAACAAACTGTTAAAAGTTTCTCGTTTGCGTTAACTCATAACCACAGATGGCTAGTATGATTTTGAATGCATTATGGTGCTGCATAATGCATAACTAACTGTACAATGCCAACAACACTCAAAATAAATATAATTACAAAAATTATGCCGGCTGCTATAAAAGTGGATGGTTTGCCATGTTCAAAATCTCTTTCTCTATTTGTCCTGGTTTGAATACCACTTGCTGCAAAAATCGTACTTTTTAGAACATTTAGAAAACCTGTGCCTTTGCGTTTTTCTTTGTTTATTTCGTCCACAATTACCTCACTATTAATCATTGTATTTTAATAAAAATCAATCAACTCATCATACACTGACGACCGGTGATTTGTATATTTATTAGGGAGTTTTTCGCTTATTTATTAATAATTTAAATAATTATAATATATTGCTTCACTTAACGTAAATACCTATGTTATATAAGTAGTTAAGTTTAATTAATCAGTATAAAAAAGTAATTTTTTTAACATAAATGTTAAAATAAATGCCGATAATTTACAGAATAAGCTCTATACTTATGTTTATGTAGCTTATTGGTAAAATAAGTAATATTTCAAATAATACGGAGTATCAATAAATGCTGTTTAAACACTTTTGTCATGTATATAAACCTAAAGAATGTTTACGTGATGCCGATCGCGAACCGGCTCAGATTACGGACATATTACTCCACGTCGCTGTACTATCATTAATACCAACAATTTGTGCCTATATAGCGACAGTTCACATCGGTTGGGACCTCGGTATAGGTACCCCGTTCTTTATGACGGCCGATAAAGCGATAATCGCCGCTCTGGCTGCATTTTTGTGTCTTAATATCGGTGTCTATGGTCTGGGTTATGCTATCTGCTGGTTTGGTAAAACATTTGATTTAAACCCTAAACCCTTACACTGTACTGAATTAGCTGTGTTCTCTTCATTACCTTTGTTTCTGCTTGGTTTTGTTGCTTTATACCCTGTCCTGTATGTCAATGTAATAGTAGGTCTGTTTGCAATAGCAGCAGCTGTTTATCTGTTGTACACAGGTATGCCTATATTTATGCATATCCCTGTAGAAAAAGGTTTTGTTTACTCAACCTGGGTGGTTACAATTGGTTTGGTTATGCTTGTGGTTTTTCTTGGAGCCACTATCTTCTTTATTTCAGCAACTTCGACTTAAAAGCTAAAAAGTACATTCGTTTATTTATTAAAAAACCCGCATATGCGGGTTTTTTAATGTCTAATTATAATATACCGTTTATCCAATATATAAAACCATAGGTATTGCCTGTCTATACTTGTAAATGAACACGGTTTTCTAGAGTACACACTCACTTCATACTAGGAGAGCCCAAATGAGAAAACGACTCTATTTTTTACTCCCTGATCTGGGAGAAACTTCAAAAACGGTTGATGAGCTTTTAATTGCAAGAATTGATGAGAAACATATTCATGTTATGGCTAAAGAAGGTGTAGATTTAGGAGACCTGCCTGAAGCCGGTATTTTCCAGACAAGTGATATCGTACACGGTGTTGAAACAGGCATAGTAATAGGTGGCATCTCTGGTCTCGTGGCTAGTATAGTAGCGATTACTGCGTTACAGGCTGGTTCTATGATGGGTTTAATTATACTAGGCTGTACTTTATTTGGCGCAGGTTTTGGTGTCTGGACATCGGCAATGATTGGTTCAAGTACAAAAAACTCGAGATTAAAAGAATTTGAGCAATCAATGGAAGCTGGTAAAATTCTCTTAATAGCTGATGTGCCACTGGATAGAGTGGATGATATTAATCATAAGATGCAAGCTCATAAAGAAACTATTATGGGTGGTTCTGATCCCAGTATACCGGCATTCCCATAATTTCGAAATTTAGTAGGGTGGTAATTATAAGCCCACCCTACTTTATATATAAATCAAACCAGTTTACATAAACATTCTTAGAACGATTCTCGCATAATGATCGAGTAATAAAAAACCGAATAAAGCGCTTAAGTAAAATATTGAATAACTAAAAGTTTTCATTGAGTGCTCATCACTTTCACCCGTTTTATATAACTTAACTGCGTGATAAAGAAAACCAAGGCCTAAAGCAACCGCACCCGCAAAATAGATTAAACCTGTCATATGAATAACAAATGGCATCATGGATACTGAAAGTAACATCAAGGTATAAAGCACTATATGCATCTTCGTAAAAATTACACCATGTGTAACGGGTAACATGGGTAAACCCGCTCGTGCATATTCGTCTTTACGTTTTATAGCCAGCGCCCAAAAATGTGGTGGAGTCCAGACAAAAATAATTAAAAATAAGAGTAATGCTTCACCATTAACCTCACCCGTCATCGCCGCCCAGCCAAGTAACGGTGGAGCCGCACCTGCTGCACCGCCTAATACAATGTTTTGTGGTGTCGAACGTTTAAGAAACATTGTATAAATTACAGCATAACCAACCAGAGATGTAAGCGTTAATAATGTGGTTAAAACATTTGTCCATATTAATAAAATAACCATAGCAATAACTGCAAGTGAAAGCGCAAATGTTAAAGCCTGTCTTGAAGATAATGCTCCTTGTGGTAACGGTCGATTACTTGTACGCTCCATCACGACATCAATCCGCTGATCAACCCAGTGATTTAAAGCTGCCCCTGAAGCAGATGCGAGGCCAATGCCTAAACAGGCCGCTATAAATGTATCTAGAGGTAAGACGCCAGGTGAAGAAAGCAACATGCCGACAATAGCAGTAAAGACAATTAAATAAACAACTTTTGGTTTACATAAATTGTAATAGTTACGCCAGTTTAAGCTGGGTGATTTGAGTGTGGCTTCAGTCATGATAGAACCTTATCTGTATCATTTGGGGAGGTAATAGCCGAACCGGAGTTAAGGCTATAATTAATAAGCAAAAGAGAAAGAAGTAAAGCGGCTGCAATTGCGTTATGTGCAACTGCAATAGGAATAGGTAAAACAAGTAATACATTCGCTATACCTAAGGAAACCTGAGCAGTTAATAATAATAATAAGAGAGCAGCTAGTTTACGTAATAGATCGTTGTTGCTTTTAAATAACATTAAAAGTGCTAATAAACTTAAAATGGTTGTTGTTACCAGGGCGCCGATGCGGTGCAAAAAATGAACAGTGACACCTGCTTCTAAAGATAAAGAACCACCTTCATAATTTACAGTTGGGTCTTTAAAAAACACAAATGCTTCTTTGAAATTGGTTTCAGGAAGCCAGGAACCATGACAGGTTGGAAAGTCGGGACAGTACAAAGCTACATAATTTGTGCTCGTCCAGCCACCAAGAAAAATTTGCATAGCAAGTACAAAAACAGAAAATCTGGCCAGTGGTATTATTAAGTTATTAATATTTGACGTCTGTGCTTTTTTTAACCATTTACTTTGTGACCAGGGCCGACTGTGTTTGAGAAATACCCAGAATAATAAACTTAAGGTCAGTAAACCGGTGAGTAAATGTAATGTAACGATAGTCGGTCGAACTAACTGGGTAACCGTCCACATACCGAGCAATCCCTGGAAGATAACCAGTAATACTAATAATAGTGGTAATTTAAGCTGTTGATTTGGCTTGTGACGATGCCGCCAGGCTAGAAATGCCATTATTAAAATAAGAAAACCAAGAATACTGGCAAAATAGCGATGAATCATTTCTTTCCAGGCTTTGCCTGAGTGAACTTCAAGGTGTGGGTATAGATTGACAGCCTGGGTGATCTCATGAGTTTCATCGGGCGCGCCTATTTGACCAAAACAGCCTGGCCAGTCAGGGCAGCCTAATCCAGCGTCAGAGAGCCTTACATATGCACCCAGGACGATAACGAAGAACGCCAGGCAGCATGCTGTAAGACTTATCCGTAAAAACCATTTATTGTTCAAATAGACACCCTGAATTTCATTTAAATTTTGACTTAAACGATGCTATAGGAACAAACCAATTGATGCAATTCAATAATACTTTTGTTTAGATAAGTTTATATTTTTTTATCTTATAATTATATTTGATTATTATTATATAGTCGGATATTAATGAAGTAGTGTTTTTGGCTAATCTAAACTTGAAGATAACATTGTTATAAATCTATCCAACATACTATATATTTTAAATATGATATTTCTATCTTCGAATTAATCACTGTAATTCATATTAATTTGATATGTATTAATCTTACGTTACACTGAATAATGTTAATTTGTTAAATAGATTATTAATACTCAATTTGTTATTTTTAACTATTAAAAAAAGTAGTAAAAATATGAAAAAAACGATTAAAGTTTTATTAATTAGTATTAGTTTAATCCCGCTCTTTTTATATGCTGAAGATCTCGAATATAATTTAACCGATGCTATAAGTAGAGGTGATTTTGAATATGCATCTGAACTTATTAAAAATGGAGCAGATGTTAATAAAAAGCAAGAACCGTTTAATCAGGCTCCTATTGTTATGGCTCCATTGAGTGGCATGGAATTTGTTGAGTTATTAATTGAAAATGGGGCTGATGTGAATTCAAAAGATCAGGATAATACAACTGCTCTGATTAATGCCTGTCTCTATGGAAACACAGAAGCTGCTAAATACCTTATTTCAAAAGGTGCGGATATTCATATGGTTAATAAAGATGATTTAGGTGTATTAGAGGCTGCCGAGCTTTCAGAAAACAAACGTTTAATTCGATTTATTAAATCAAAAATTTCCAGATAATATTTACAATATAATAAAGGTTTAAGATGTTCCAGCTGTATAGTCATTTATTAACACGAAAAATAATACTAGGAACAACAGTTGGCGTAGCATTATTTTTTATGATTATAGGTGTTTTATTCTGGGGAGGATTCAATACCGCAATGGAATCAACAAATACGTTAGAATTTTGTATTAGTTGTCATGAAATGAAAGATAATGTATATATGGAATATAAAAATACAATCCACTATAAAAACCGTGTTGGAATTAGAGCGGCCTGCTCTGATTGCCATGTTCCTCGTGACTGGAGTCATAAAGTTGTAAGAAAAATTCAGGCAAGTAATGAACTTGTTCATAAAATTATTGGCTCTATAAGTACATCAGAAAAGTTCAATAAAAAGAGATCAGTTTTAGCTAACAATGTTTGGCGTACAATGAAAGAAACTGACTCACGTGAATGCAGAAATTGCCATTCATTTAATGCTATGGAAATAAAATATCAGAAAAGTCGAAGTGGTCTGGTACATAAATATTCACAACATAGAAATAAAACGTGTATAGACTGCCATAAAGGCATTGCACATAAACTACCAGATGATCTAGAAGTATATAAAGGCGGTAGTGATGAAGATCATAGTTTTTATGAAAAACTTAAACTTGAATGTTCTAAATGTCATCCCGATATGCAAAAAATCAGCGATGAAGAGTGGGAAAATTCATGATGATATCAGGCGTTATAAAACTAAAATAAACTAACTCGAATTATTACTTCTATCATTATAATTTTAATAAATAATTATGGATTATACTTAGACTGAATGTTTATTGCTTTCGGCTCAACTATACAGGCTTCACGACATAACGCGCAACCGGTACAGTTTTTGTCTACAATACCAGGTTTTTCCAAATCCCAGATTAAAGCGCCTTCTACTGGGCAAACACGACATGCTCCACACTCTGGGCCGCTATACGGCAAACAGGTGTTAACATTTATTGTAACACTTGCTAATTTAGGTAGAGGGTCATACTTTACTGATACCTCACCGGTCTCTTCTTTTTCAACAGGTATAGGTAATATTAATACTTCTTTCTCACATGCATTAACGCATGGCCAATCTTCACATAAATGGCAACCTTGATTATTTAGATCCATTGCTGGAGTATTAAATACTTTTACTCCTAATTTAGATGATAGAGGAAAAATGATTTCATATGGGCAGGCTGATATGCAGTCACCACATCTAGTGCAGGTTAATAAAAAGTCTAACTCATCAATCGCAAATGGTGGCCGGATCCATCGAGATGAATTCTTTCTAGCTGTCTCAGCTGCATGTTGTGTAACCTTTTGTGCTACTTTCCCTGCACCTTGAGTAAAAAATGATCTTCTATCCAATTTATTCTCCAGTTATACTTATTGTAAAGGTGATATGCAGAGAGAACCTAATCTCATTATCATTGGTTGAGTTAACATCCATAAATTAAAACCATTTACACAAAGAATAAATATATACATAGGTAAAATAACTATACCAGAATTGTTTAATAAGTTTTTACCACGACTACGTAATACTTTTATAGAAATCCAGAAACCAAACATTAACAATAATGCTTGAATTGCGAACAATACATCCTGTGATAATATCATATTGTACTCTTTCAATATGTCATCACTAATTGTTTGGGGTAGTGCCCCCTGCCCTAAGGGATTTAATAATACTTGACTAGCGCCAACTGATTCACGAATCATATGATTCAAATTATGAGCCAGGTGATAAGCAAAAGCTAATGGGAGTGTAATAAAAACAAAACCTGTAAATAGTTTTTTAAACTTAATTTTAGTTTTCGATAAATAGCGGACTAATAAAATTAAAATCGTGTAGATGATAAGCGGAACAAGCACGCTAATAACGAGTCCAATAGAAAAACTCACTAATAGTTGTCCGGAATCTCCAATTTTCTGAGCAAACTGACTAATCCAGCTTTCCCAAAATGCCATCATAGTAATACCATGAAAACTGGTTAATGCAAGTAAAGCTAGCATAAACCACGATTCATCCCAGTGAGGTCGCGCTGTATTTACGACTTCATGACTTTGTGGCCTTATTCGCCATGTAATATTATTATCAGGGCAACTTTGTGTGCAATTTCCACATGATGTGCAATAGGTGTTTTGGGTTAATCTACCCATTACAATTTGCGTAGGGCATGCATCAATACTGTCTGTTCCGTTAAAACACTCATAACTTGTACACTTCAAACAAGTGTTTTCATCAATCGGTCTCAATTCAACTGGAGCTAACTGTGAATAAAATCCAACAGTTCTACCTACAGGGCAAACGTAATGACAAAAAGCTTTGTTTTTAAAAATGGCTAAACTCAATGTCGCAAGAATAACCATTAGTAATGATAGTAGTGCTGTTGCATATGGGCTGGTTGTAACCCCAACCCCAAGTTCTAACCAGGTTAAGCCTATAAACATAAACCATGCTGGCCATACATTGCGCAACCATTTTGGAAGCGTAATTTCGAGACTGTTATTAATTTTATGCTTAAACCAGAGTTTGGGTTTTACAAACCAGGTTGCAAGTGCATCCCATGGACAAATAGCACACCAGGCTGAACCAAAAAAGAATATTGATACGATTAATCCAGCCCACCAAATATTCCATGTTAATACCGTTGCAATATTTCTCTCAGGAATGGGAGTGCCTTTTAGACCCGCATATATAACAAGAATAAAAAATGAGACGCTTATAATTTTTAAAAAAAACAATGGCAAAGGCGAACGATGGAAAAAGCTAACTATGGGTTCGATATATTTTATACTTGATAAACTTACGTGCTTTACTGTTGTGTTTACAGGTGCTTCTTTAAATATTGACCAAATGCTCACTACAATCATAAATAACCAGACGGCATAAGCCCAAAACTCTGGTAAGCCTGGATGGGTCACTACTGTTGTTCTCGGTTGGTTCGTATCTTTTCACGTATAAGATGTTTACGTTGAATAATATTTACTGTAATTAGCGCAAAAATAATTATTCCTAAAGCCAACCCAATGGGCCCCATAGACGAGCTCTCACCAATCTGTAAAGGAAAATCTATGAGGTAAGGCTCACCATCAGATTTAAATTTTGCTGTAATGATGTAGTTGCCATCTTCTTTAAATAAAAAACCCTGTCTAAACACACCGTCATACATTTGCTGTGTGCCAATGTGCTCCTCATTCGGTTCATCAAACCAGTCATCATTACGTACAGTAAAGGACATCTCACCAGCGAAAGGATCACCATTATCAATACGAGATGCATATACATTTATCCGTCCATTTTCACCTGGTTTAGGAAACGCCGGAAATACCATATAGGTTAAAAAATAATCACCAATTTGGGTTTCTACTTGCATGCTCGGCGGAGTATTAGAGTCTTCATTCAAACTATATGCTGGACGGCCTAACACGTGATGTGCAGATACTTCGGATAACAATAAAAATGTTAAAAGTAAAATTGAAGTTGTTTTGATTAATACATAAGTCATGTATTCACACATAGCTTGTGTATTGTTCATATCATTATTATTATTTCTTATGATTGTAATACTTGTCATTCTTTTGTTATCTCAAAATATTATGCAAAAAATGATTAGTCATATATTTCAAACAGAATGTGATGTAATTACACCTTTGCCCGGTTCAACAATTCGAATCGGCAAACTCGGATGTGGACAGATTTCGACACACATACCACATCCAACACAACCCTCTTCTTTTATATAAGGTTTATACATGTCTGCAAATTGAAAAGCGATTGCCTGTTTTCCTAGCGGGCAAATAGCGACACATGCACCGCAAACACCACGATCAACCCAGGGATAACAAGCAGAACGATCTATTTGAGCGACACCCATTTTAACTTCTTCTCTTGGTAATTCTGTAAGTGATTCAGTCGGGCATACTTCAGTGCATTTCATACAGAGTATACAAGCTTTCTTTTCAGGATCTATATAAGGTCCATTTACTGCCTTACCACCTTGTCTCTTATCAAACTCGATACATTTAGGCGGACAAATTTCACCACACAACCCACAACCAATACATGCCTTAACAAACTCAGCCTCATCTAATAAGGCACCGGGTGGTCTTAAATGATTTGAATATTCTGTGGCATTCACAGGTGCGAGAATTCGTGCCACAGCAAATGGTAATGAGGCCACACCAATAGTACTGGCTGATAGAATCAATTTTTGTAAAAAGCTACGTCTTTGCATATGAATGATACCCGTTATTCATAATGAATATTTATTACATAATTATTATGAATGTGATTTTTTATACACTTTACCTAAATGACCTGGTCCTTGATTTTTGACATCTTTTATATTTATATTAAATGTTAATGCATCGGTGGGGCATATAGCTATACAGGCCGTACAATTATTACACTCTTGCCCGAAACCATCTCGTAAAGGATCCAGGCCAAATTCACAAATAGCATTACATTTTGCACAGTCATTACAGTTTTCGACAATTCGCTTAATTCGAAATAGTCTGAATCGGCCTAATAAAGAATAAAGCGCACCACCAGGACAAACGTAGCGACAAAAACCGCGACGTGAAACTAACAAATCAAATAATAGTGTTAATACAAAAAACACAAGTCCCGCGCCAAAACCACCTAAGGCAATACCAAAATATATTTCACGACCTATTATTGCAGGTGGATAAATCATAGAAATTAAAACTGAACCAGTCATAGCTGAAATAGCAACACCAATTGCCAAAACGAGGTACTTTAATTTTCTATTAAAACGTTTTTTTCCTGTTTTAATACCTAATCGTTGTAACCATAATGCAGTAATTGTATTTAATTCATAAAGAAACGTAGCAGGACAAATCCAGCCACAAAAGAAACGTCCAAAAATTATGGTTAAAATAATGGGGATTAAACCCGTTACAAAAAATGGCCAGTAGATTGTTAAACCTGAAGCTATCTGGCCTACCACTGCTAATGGGTCAGATATTTTATAACCAAAAAAATTCCCAGACCAGGTATTACCTTTAATTGCATCTAAGCCTAAAGCTGGATCTGAAATAAAAGGCGATGTTAGTACTTGCATAAGGTCGTACAATTGTTTTTCAGAAGGATCTAGTAAGTCATACGAAAACGAAGCTACGAAGGTTTGATATAAGTGAGCAAAAGGTAAATAAATTAACATTAAAAAAACAGTGCTTAACACTAACCAGCGAAATTTATTTAAATGCTTCCAGAGAAAAAAAGGTTTTATTTCATTATTAGTCATTTATCTCGT
>JAPHRB010000009.1 GCA_026197015.1 Gammaproteobacteria bacterium
AGTGTATCAGCGAAAGAAGAAACTTCCGGTATAGAAGCCAGTGTTGAAGTTAAACCTTCGTATGGTTTGCAGGATTCTGAAATTGAAGCCATGTTAAAAGCATCAATGGAATTCGCGGCAAATGATAAAGATGCGCGAAGTCTTCGTGAACAACAGGTAGAAGCCGATCGAGTGCTAGAAGCAATTGATTCGGCAATGGCTGATGACGGTGAAGAAATGCTCAGTGCAGAAGAGCGTGAAGTTATTATGCAGGTAAGACAGGAGCTCGAAATATCGCGTCATAATGCTACTGAGGCACAGCAGTTAAAAGATGCCATGTCGAAACTTGAAAAAGTTAGTGCTGATTACGTGGCGCGCAGAATGAATGCCAGTGTACAAAAATCTATGGCGGGTCATCAGGTAGAAGAATTTAAGTAAAACATCAGAAGATGTAAATAAGTAATGTTGTTTGTCGGCTGCACCTGTTAAGTGTTAACAGACTTTGCTTCCTGTTTATTTGCATTTCATTTATATATTAACGAAATTTTTTAAGTTTAAAGAGAGATTAAAATGCCGCAGATTATTTTTCTGCCCCACGAAACGCTCTGTCCTGAAGGTGCAGCATTTGATGCTAAACCAGGGGAAACAATTTGTGATGCAGCCTTACGTAACGATATTGAAATAGAGCACGCCTGTGAGAAATCATGTGCCTGTACTACCTGTCATGTATATGTTCGAGAAGGTCTCGATTCACTTAACGAGAACTCCGATGATGAAGATGACATGTTAGATAAAGCATGGGGTCTTGATCCTGACTCTCGTTTAAGCTGTCAGGCAGTTGTGGCTGACACAGATCTGGTAGTAGAGTTGCCTAAATACACCATTAATATGGTTTCTGAAAATCATTAAGATTATTAGCAAAATGACTAGAGGGTTAAATTATGGGGCTTAAGTGGACTGATACACTGGATATTGTCTTAGAGCTTGATGAAAAGCATCCGGAGGTAGATCCTCAATTTATTCGTTTTACAGATTTGCATCAATGGGTTTGTGATCTCGAAGATTTTGATGATGATCCTCAAAAATCAGGGGAAAAAGCCCTGGAAGCGATTCAAATGACCTGGATTGAAGAAAAGGACTAGTTTTATTTCTTTTTTATCTGCCTGCAGGGTTATTTTGCTTTACCGATGTAGTGATTGATTAATCGCTAATAATAGTTTCTGTTGTATTTTGTGGGCAGATTGGGTCATTAGTCTTAGCTTGTTTGAAATTATGGCTATTACTAGTATCTAAAGTTTAAATTTAGTAACTAAATTCAATTTGAATCCCTTATAAGCGGGTCAATCCATAAACATTTCACTTGCAACGCATGAAATCTTCTATCTAGCTCTAGTTTTTATCAAAAACATCACTAAAATCAGTGTTTTATCTAGTTTTTCGTTTATAATACCCTTTTTATATATTATGCGGTTACATTCCGCTTGAGATTCCTGTGAGCACACCTGTCCATTTTCCGCATATTGAAAAAACTAACCTGTTAGGTTTAAATCGTCAGGATATGGAAGTTTTTATAGCCGAATTAGGTGAAAAGCCCTTTCGTGTGTCTCAGCTAACAAAGTGGATTCATCAGATGAACGTTTCTGATTTTGATGAAATGACAAATATTAGCAAGTCGTTACGTGCCCAGTTAAAAGAAAAAGCCTGTATTAAACCGTTAACGGTTATTGTTGACCAGATTTCAAAAGACGGCACTCGAAAATGGGTTATGGGGCTAGATGATAATAACCAGATAGAAGCCGTTTATATTCCTGAAGATGATCGGGGAACGCTGTGTATTTCATCGCAGATTGGTTGTGCGCTTGATTGTAGTTTTTGCTCTACTGGCAGACAGGGGTTTAGTCGCAATTTAACAGTGGCAGAAATATTATCTCAGATATGGCTGGCTACGCGTTTACTGGATGAAGAAAAAAAGCCAGGACGTAAAATTACCAATATTGTTTTAATGGGCATGGGCGAGCCATTACTTAATTATGAAAATGTAATGAAAGCCATAGACGTTATGTTAGATGATTTTGCATACGGCCTTAGTAAACGCCGAGTCACGGTCAGTACAGCAGGTGTTGTTCCCGCTATGGATAAACTGGCAGATCGTCATGATGTTCAGCTGGCTATTTCTTTGCATGCAACACGTGATGAATTACGAGATGATCTTGTACCCATTAATAAAAAATATAATTTAGAAACATTAATTGCAGCCTGTCACCGCTTTATGGAAAAACGTTCACCTCGTTCAAGGTTAACCATTGAATATGTGATGCTGGATGGTGTTAATGATTCTAAACAGGATGCAGAAGAGTTAATCGAGATTTTGCAGGGACTTTCAGTTTTGATAAACCTGATACCTTTTAACCCTTTTACTGGCTCGGGATATGGAACATCTTCAAATAATGCAGTAAGACGTTTTCAAGATATATTAATGAAAGCCGGTTTGACAACTGTAATAAGAAAAACACGTGGTGAAGATATTGATGCAGCCTGTGGTCAGTTAGTGGGTAAAGTAGCCGATAAGAGCCGTCGAGACAACAAATTTAAAGTACCAAGACTGGGAATGAATACATGATGCGGATGAAGTTATGCTTAGTTATTGTTTTATTAGTGTCTTTAGTGGCCTGTGCGTCAACACCAAAAGAGCTTGAAAAAGAAAGAAAAGATAAAGATGCCGCAGAAATAAACGTGCAGCTTGCTTCAGGTTATATGCGTAGAGGTGATCTGGAAATTGCAGAGCAAAAACTTCTCAAAGCGATCGAGTTTAATGATAAACACGTTCTTGCTTATACCACTCTTGCTGTATTAATGACTATGATTGACAAACCTGTTGAGGCGGAAAATTATTATCTCGAAGCGCTAGCAATTGATTCGCGTGATCCGCAGCTACATAATAACTACGGTACTTTTTTATGTGGTATAAAAAAATACGATGAAGCGACCAAACAGTTTGAAATGACTTTACGTAATCAGTTTTACAAAACACCTGAAGTTGCGCATGCAAATTTGGGTTACTGCTTATTACAGCAGGAAAATACTGATTATAAAAAAATTGAAAGACATCTGAGAAAGGCGCTTAAGCTTCGACCAAATATGCCTTCTGCTATGTTAGGTATGGCTGAGTTAGGCCTTGCAACAAAAAACTATTTAATGGCCAGGGCCTACACGCAAAGATATCATTCAATTGCACCCGCAAGTGCACAAAGTTTGTGGGTTCAGATAAAAGCGGAACATGCTTTAGGCGACAAAGTTTATTTTCTTAAAGTTTCTCAGAAGCTTCTTGACCAGTTTCCTGAGTCTGAAGAAGCTGAAAAGTTGATGGGGTTATCTAATTTATGACAGATACAAATAATCCATCTGAAGAGGTGGGGAGTGAAGTCAATGAGTTATTACAAAAAAAAGATTTTGGTTCTAACTTAAGACAGGCTCGTGAAAAACTAGGCATGTCGAGTAACGATGTGGCTGAAAATTTACTTATATCAGTGGATATAATCAAGGCAATAGATAACTCTCAGGCAGATGCTTTACCGGCGTTAACCTTTACTCAGGGTTATATCCGTAGTTATGCGCGATTAGTGGGGCTGTCTGCAGATGAGATTATAACTGAATATGTTTTAATGGCTCCAGATTCAAAACAGGTATTAACACCACACTCTGTATTGCCAGTGCAAAAAAGCAGCAGTGATATTTTTATTCGATTTATAAGTTTTAGTTTTATTATTGTTGCAATTGTTGTGCTCATTGTCTGGTTGTATAAAACAGATTTTCGTGACTACACAGATGTAAGTGATGAGGTGGCGCAATTTAATGCACAGCCGGGTGCTGATGTTCAGAACGATTTCGACACAAATGAAATTGCAATGGCTACACCTGATAGCGAAACTGTGCAGGCAGTGCAGGATGAAGCTGATAATCTGTCAGAGGCATTAACTGTGGAAGCACAAGTAGAAGCAGTAAAAGCAGAAGTAGAAACTATTTCCGCGCCAGAAGTGGCAGAAGTCACTGCTATAAAACCAGCTAATGTTGAAGCTACAGGTGTTGATGAATTGTTTTTAAGCGCTATGGGTGAGTCATGGTGTGAAATCCAGGACTCAACAGGTAAGCGTATGTTTTATGAATTGCTTAATAGGGGGCAGGAAGTTAAATTATCAGGCACTGCACCTTTTACTGTTTTTCTGGGTAATGCACCAAAAGTTCGTGTCGAAGTTAATAATAAAATAGTTGATTTTGAAAGATTAATAAATAGAAGTAGCAATATCGTCAGTATCGAAATTACTAAAGATGCGTCGGTGGTCAGTTTATCAAATCGTTAGTTGTAGTATATGGTTAATAAAATAAATAAGATTCAAAGTATCAGGGGTATGCACGACATACTTCCAGAACAATCTCCTCTTTGGCAATTTTTTGAAGCAACTGTACAGAAGCTTTTACAGTCATATTCATATAAAGAAATTCGCATGCCAATAGTAGAGTCGACTGATTTATTCTGTCGTTCAATAGGTGAGGTGACTGATATTGTTGAAAAAGAAATGTATAGCTTTGAGGACCGTAATGGAGATAGTCTTACATTGCGCCCTGAAGGCACTGCAAGTTGTGTTCGTTCAGGTATTCAACATGGTTTATTTCATAATCAGCAACAAAGATTATGGTACATGGGGCCTATGTTCAGGCATGAACGACCACAGAAGGGGCGTTATCGTCAATTTCATCAAATAGGTATTGAAACCTACGGTATGCCTGATGCAGATATCGATGCAGAATTAATTTTAATGTCTGCTCGCCTCTGGAAACTGCTGGGGCTTAAGGATATCCGTTTAGAGTTAAATACTTTAGGCACAGCTGAATCTCGTGACGCTTATAAGTTAGTGCTTGTTGATTATTTAAATGAACATAAAGCTGTTTTAGATGAAGATTCATTACGTCGTCTTGAAACAAACCCGTTACGTGTTCTGGATAGTAAGAACCCTGATATGCAGTCAATGATTGAGGCTGCGCCCGCCTTAATGGATTATCTTGATGAAGAATCATTAACGCACTTTAAGCACCTCACGGGAATATTAGATAAGGCTGGTATTACATATAATATTAATCACCGTCTCGTAAGAGGCCTGGATTATTATTGTAAAACAGTGTTTGAGTGGGTGACTGATGCTTTAGGTGCCCAAGGTACGGTTTGTGCGGGTGGTCGTTATGATGGTCTGGTGGAGCAGTTAGGCGGAAGAGCGACACCGGCAGCAGGTTTTGCAATGGGTGTTGAGCGTTTATTATCATTACTTGAAGATGCTGGAATGCAGGTAGATAATACGCCGCATATTTATATTGTATTACAGGGTGAGCAGGCGCAACTTCAGGGCATGTCATTTGTCGAATCACTTCGTGATCAAATGCCAGATATTGATATTCAAACTAATTGTGGTGCAGGCTCGTTCAAAAGTCAGATTAAAAAAGCCGATAAATCAGGCGCCAGAGTTGCGCTTATTTTAGGCGAAGAAGAAATACTGAATGATTCGGTTGGTATTAAAATGTTACGTGAAAAAGTAGATCAGAAAACAGTTTCTCAAGCTGAACTTGTGACATTGTTAAAGACGATTTTATAAATTTATTTATTAGAGATAATTATGGATTACGAAACTGAAGAACAACAATTAGAAGCCATTAAAAAGTGGTGGAAAGAAAACTCAACTATGGTTGTTATGGGTATTACAGTTGGTGTGGGCTCTATTTTTGGCTGGCAATTTTATCAGGCTGAAAGTGTGAAACATGCTGAGCATGCCAGTGTCTTATATGAGCAGGTGCTTATAAATTCTACTGAGCCTTCAAAAATTAATGATCAACTTGCGACTGTAAATCAGTTAGAAGCCGAATTTGATGATACGCCATACGCAAGTTTATCAGCTCTTATTGTTGCTAAACAGCAATTGGCGGCAGGTCAGATTGATAAAGCTCAACAACAATATCGTTGGGTAATTGAAAATGCGAAACAGGACGAACTAAAGTACCTGGCTAAAATCAGGCTATCACGCCTGTTACTGGCGGCTAATGAATTAGATAAAGCACTGGTTTTGTTGAATGAGGACTATCCAGAGAGTTTTAAGGCGATGGTTCTAGAGCTTAAAGGTGATGTGCTTTCTACTCAGGGTAATAAAGCAGAAGCTAAAATGGCTTATAACAAGGCAATTTCATTATCTAAAGTCCCGAACCGTTGGTTGCAACTTAAAATTGATGATATTGGCGAAACATCTGCAGACTCAAATCTTAAAACAGCGACTGAACCATCAGCATGATTCGATTTATAAGCGTTTTACTTAGTGCCTTTCTTATAACCGCCTGTGGTGACTCGGATAACTCTGAACCACCTGCGGAGCTGACTGATTTTAAGCAAACTCAAAAAGTAAAAGAGTTGTGGAGTGTTGATACCGGTAATGGAGTAAATCAGTTATTTGTAAAGTTATTTCCACTTTTGCTGGATGATAGAATAATTGTAAGTGATCGAGATGGTACTGTATCTGCCTATAATATAAAGACAGGTGCCCAGCTTTGGGAAACTGAGCTTGATACGATTATTAGTGGTGGCGTTGGTGGAAATGAGAATAACCTGGTTGTTACTAGCCGTAATGGTCTCGTTTTTTTGCTTGATTCAAAAGGCAGTTTAATCTGGAAAGTAGATGCTTCTTCAGAAGTTTTAATGCCGGCACAAATCGCTGGTAATTTAATTATTATACGCTCAGTTGACGGTTTAATTTCTGCCCTGGATATTGATGATGGCAGTGAAGTGTGGACATTTAAACGTGATGTTCCTGCTTTAAGTTTACGTGGTAATAGCTCGCCTATCATTAAGCAGGGTTATATATTCAACGGGCTTGATAATGGTCGTCTGGTTACATTAGATTTATTAGATGGGCATACTGTTTTTGATATAGCAGTTGCTTCACCCAGTGGTCGGTCTGAGCTTGAGCGTTTAGTAGATGTTGACGGTCATGCGGTGATAGAAAAAGATGTGCTCTATATGGGTAGTTATCAGGGGCGAATAGTTTCAATTGACATCCGCCGGGGGCAACTAAGCTGGAGCCGCAAACTTTCAACTTATAGCGGTGTCAGTTACTCTACTTCGGGGTTATTTGTTAGTGATGATAAAGACGCTATATGGGCTTTAGATTCTACAAACGGTGCTACATTATGGAAGCAGGAAAAACTTAAAGCTCGACAGATTACACGTCCAGTTGCTATAAAAAATGCTCTGGTTGTTGGTGACTTTGAGGCTTATCTGCACTTTCTATCGCCTTTTGATGGACATTTTGTAGCGCGAGTTGAGACTGATGGTTCAGGTATAATAGTGCCGCCTATTGAGCGTGACGGGCGGTTGTATGTTATTACTCGAGATGGAGAATTATCTGCATTTGAACTTGAGTAGTATGCGTATTAATGGTTACTAATGACCTGTTATTATTCACTCTCTTGAGTTTGCCTGTGTGGTGACGTATTGTTTTAATGCCTTTGATTCTGGCTGATTGATATTAACAATTAGTAATATAATAAAAGGTGACAAAAGTCACTTACTAAAAGGCTTTCACTAGCTGCATCTATTTTTTTTGCCTATAATCGAAGAAAATTCAAACTATTAGCATTAACAGAGCTTATGGATTGAATTTATAATAATTAAAAAAGGATAAATATGAGCACAAAAAGAATCAGTATCGCTGAAATTATTTTATGGCTATTTGTTTTTGCCTTAATCGTAATCTCACTAACACCACTTGCACTTGGCTTTAAAATAAAATCAGACTATTCGTTATTGATCAATGATCTTTCAGAGATGTCACAAGTTGAAATACAGCTGATTGGTTATGAGCAGGGGTTCTTCTCATCAGATGCTGTTCTGGCTGTCAGTGTGCCTAACCTGGAAGAACAACTTCAGTTTAAAGAAAATATAATTCATGGGCCTGTTTATCTGGGTTTAATTAGTCAGGGCAAATCACCATTTGTAGCCGCGGTTGTAAAAGGTCAGCTTGATGTTTCTCCATCACAGGAAGATTTAGTTGAACAAATATTCGCTGGTAACAATCCATTGGTGTATCAAACAACGATAGATTTCTCGGGTGATTTATCTGCGCAATTTTATATTCCATCTGTTGATACCAGTTTTGAGGATGAGTTTGGTCCCGTTCATATTCAGTCAGCGGGCGTCATTATGAATGAGCATTATTCATCAACGACAGGTCTTATGAATGGCGATATGCAAATGCCAGTATTTAAAGTTGAATCTGAAGTATTAACAATGAAGGCTGACTCAATAAGTATGAGTTTTTCAGGTTCTATGGGTGGCAACGATATTATGATTGGTGATTCGGTGATCTCTATGAATCTACTGAATATTGACTCTGGTGAAGATCAGTTTGCTGTGCGAGATTTAGTTGTGCGTTCGGTTACATCTGAAAATGCAGGCCTGATTAATTCAAATAGCCGTGTTGAAGCGCGTGAATTGCTTGCCTCAAACCAGAAGTTTGGACCTCTGATTTTAAATATGAGTGTAAATGGCATAAATGCTGAGAGTTTAAATCAGTTGCAGGATATGCAAACTGAGCTTGAAGAAAAACTTCAGCAAGGTTTACCGCCCGAGCAGATTAACGCCATGATGACCGGGCAAATAATGGCTATTATTCCTGACCTGATCAAGCAGGCTGAAATCAAGGTTAACCCGTTAAGTGTTGATAGTGAGTTGGGTAAGCTGGAAGCGGATCTTGATTTCACATTAGAGGGTATTGATAGTGATACACCAGCAGACCCCATGTTTTTACTGGGCGCAATTAATCTTGATTTAAATTTTTCTATAGATGAACAGTTATTAAAGCAATTCGTTAGTTGGGAATTAGAAAACAACGAACAGGCTGATGTTTCTTTTGGTTCAGATAAAAATAAAAAGATTGAATCAGATATTCCTCTCGAGCAGAAAGTAGCAGAAAATATTCAGGGCATGTTAGATGAAAACTGGCTGGTGATGAATGAAGGTGTTTATCTAAGTAAAATTAGTATGCATCAGGGTGAGTTAATCATTAATGAAAAAGCGGTTGATCCTATGAAGCAAATTATGTCGTCTATGGGAGGTGCTGCCCCCGTAACGCCATAAGTAGCACTTTTATCAAGACTGAAAATGAATCTGATTTAGTCTTTAAAGTACGTTAAAATACAGCATGTAAGGGGCCCTCTGGGCCCTTTACTGTTTTTTGTTATTGTCTGGAAAAATCTATGTTACCTGTTATTGCTCTCGTTGGTAGGCCCAATGTTGGAAAATCTACCCTTTATAATGTACTCACAAAAAGTCGAGATGCACTGGTTGCTGATTACCCGGGTTTAACACGTGACCGTAAATATGGACATGCCCAGTACAATGATAAAACCTATATTCTTATTGATACAGGTGGTTTAAGCGGGGAATCTGAAGAGCTTGATGAGCATATGGCGCGGCAAACGCTTTTAGCCATTGATGAAGCTAATATTGTGTTGTTAATGGTAGATGGTCGCGCAGGTATTACCGCCGCAGATGAAAGTATTGCCAGACAGATTCGTCGTCTGGGTAAAAACGTACACCTTGTAATAAATAAAACAGATGGTATCGATGTTCAAACTGCAGAATCAGATTTTGCGAGTTTAGGTTTTTCAGAATCTTATCCAATCGCTGCATCGCATAAGAAAGGCGTAACGCAACTGGTTGACAAGTTACTTATAGACTGGCCGGAATGGGAAGAAGACCTCGATAGTAAATATAAAGGTATTCGAGTTGCGATAGCTGGCAAGCCTAATGTGGGTAAATCTACTCTGATTAATCGTATGTTAGGTGAGGAAAGGGTGGTGGTTATGGATATGCCGGGTACAACCCGTGACAGTATATTTATACCCTTTGAGCACGATGGTAAAGAGTACACATTGATCGATACGGCGGGTGTTCGTCGCTCAACAAAGGTTAAAGAAACCGTTGAAAAGTTCAGTGTGATTAAAACATTACAGGCGGTTGATCAGTCTAATGTGACGATTATTATGATTTCAGCCCGTGAGGGTATTACCGATCAGGATTTACACCTTTTAGGATATGCAATTGACTCAGGCCGGGCACTTATTATTGTGGTTAACAAGTGGGACGGAGTAGATCAGGATAAAAAAGAGCAGATAAAAGAAGAGCTCGAACGACGATTAAGTTTTGTGCAATTTGCCGACATCTATTTTATTTCTGCATTACATGGTTCTAATGTCGGTTTGTTATATAAAGCCATTAATAAGGCATACGATTCAGCGACTAAAAACATGCCAACTTCAGAGTTAACACGTATTCTCGATAATGCGGTTCAGAGCCACCAGCCACCGACGATTAGAGGACGACGTATTAAACTACGTTATGCGCATCAGGGTGGTAAAAACCCACCAATTGTGGTTGTTCATGGCAATCAAACAGATTTATTACCTAAATCTTATGTGCGTTACCTTATGAATCATTTTATTGATGCTCTAAAGCTCATTGGCACACCCATGAGAATGGAGTTTAAAACCAGTGATAATCCCTATGCTAAGCGCTCAAACCCTCGTGCTGCGGCTAAAAAGCCAGGTAAAACACCGTTTGGTAAAACAATAAAGAAAAAAAATAAAGTTAAAACACGAGAGCATGCAAGGCATAAATAATAATATAATTATCTTCTAAAAATAACATTATCAATGAGTTATAAGATGTTTGTGTAATTTATTTTCAAAAAAACACATTGTGTTTTGATTTTATTCGACTATATATTAATCGATACTAATTTGACCTATGGGTATTTATTATCTATATTTGGATTAATTTCAATAATTTCAGTTGTATACGGTATCTTTCTAAATATCAGTTTAGTATAAATAATGAATAATAAATAACGAGGCTATAGAATGAAAAGAGCAATAGTTCCGGTTGCCATTGCGGCAGCTTTAAGCTTTTCACATCAGGCTAGTGCCCTGGAATGGGACGGATTTTTAACAGCGGGTTTCTCTGTGCATGATCAGGATGGTGCAACATATCAAGACGCAATTACAGAAGACATTCGATTTGAGAATGACTCAAAGTTTGGTTTACAGGTAACGGCTGACGTATCTGAAAATATGCAGGTAGTATCGCAGATTCTTGCAGCAGGTTCCGATGAAAACTTTGATCTGGATGTTGAGTGGGCATATCTTGACTGGATACTTAACGATACGGTTAGTATACGGGGTGGTAAAGTTAAAGAGCCGGTATTTCTGATCTCGGATTATATAGAAGTGGGTTATGCCTACCCGTGGATTCGTCCACCTCAGGAGGTTTATCGTAACAATCCGGTTAATACGATTAATGGTTTTGAAGGATTAATACAAATGGATGTGGGAGGAATGGGTTTAACTATTCAGCCCTATTTTGGCTCTAACACAGAAGGTGTGCCTGGCACGGGTGATGCTGTTCAATTTGATGCGTCAAATTTCTATGGTGCTGCTATACAATTAGCCTCTAGATCGTTCACCTTTCAAGTCAGTTTCTTACAGACAGATGTACAAACAATTAATGTGAGTGGTAATTCTGCATTAGATTCATTTGCTGCAGAAGGCGACGCACAATTGATAAGTGCAGGTATATCAACGGATGTTAATAACTTTGTTGGTTACGCTGAGTTTGTTACTCGTGATATTTCTGAAGCAGCAATGGAGGGTTTATTCCCTGATCAGGATGCCTGGTATGCAACAGTTGGTTATCGCATGGGTAACTTTTTACCACATATAACTGTAGCGAGTTCTGAGGCTGATCCCGTAACTGGTGGTAATCCCGGTGTATCACAGGACTCTTTAACACTTGGTATTCGATATGAAATAAATGACAGTGCAGCATTTAAGTTTGAGGTTCAATCTGTTGAGCCTGATAGAGCTTCTGGTAGTTCTGGTTTATTCACCATTAATACTCTACCTGCAGACTTTGCTGATGGTGACAGTGCTACTTTTATCAGTGCAGCAGTAGATGTTATTTTTTAAATAACAGCTTATAAATATAGAAAATCACAACATGTAAGTAATACTCTCCATAAATACTTATGGAGAGTTTTTCACAAAGGGAATTATAAATTGTTTGTGGACAAAGTTATTATGCGCAATCTATGTAACTACATTTCAAAAATCAGTTTAACGCTGTTTTTTCTAGTAACTGTTAGTATTAATGCTGAAGCATCCATTTATTTTTCAGATGTCTCAGCAGGGGTGTTTCGATTTCAGATTAAACTGGCGGAACAGGGTAACCCGGAAGCACAATATAAAGTGGGTGAAATGTATGAACTGGGTAGAGGTGTAAAAAAGGATGCACAAATAGCCTTATCCTGGTTTGAGAAAGCCGCTGCTCAGGGACATAAAAAGTCCAGCTACAAGTTACTCTATCTTGAAATAAAGTCTAATGGCCTTAATGATTTTACTAAAACACAACTCGGCGTGCTGCGTCAGGAATCCGCAGCGGGTAATGCGAATGCCCAGTACTATCTTGGAAAAATGTATGCAACAGGCATCGGTGTTCCTAAAAGTCTAAATAATGCATTAACCTGGTTAAATAAAGCGACTTTTAATGGTATTCCTGAGGCTGAGCATGAAGCGATAGCGGTAGAAGAAGAATTAGCCCGTATTAGAGAAAAAGAAGCTAAAAAACGCGCTGCTGCATTGTCTGAAAGTAAGGAACGAAAAGCAGAAGAAGAGCGTCAGAAAGCAATAAAACAGAAAGAAGATGAAAAGAAACGTAAAGCGGCAGTGGCTAAGCGTAAATCAAATCAGGACGCTGAGAAGAAAAGGTCAGCTGAACAACTTAAACGCCTTGAAAGTGAGCGTGAAGCCTTAGCCCTGGAGAAGGCGAAGTTAGAAAAGGATAAAAAGTCTATTGAGGCGCAAAAAGCACGTCAGGCTAAAGCCGAGAGAAAAGAAGTGACAAAAGAAGCTAAAAAAGAATCAGGAAATGCAAAAAGCTTTGAGTCAGATCCATGTAAAGGAAAATCAGCACGATTCCTTTCAACCTGCCGATAACACCTGTTATAATACGTTAAACAAAAGGGTATCAATTTGATACCCTTTTTTTGTGCTTGTTCACGTATCTTATTGTATTTTCTAATTAATAAAGGCTGGTTTATGTAAGCTGATTCCATCGGTTTTTAAAGTTTGAGAGATAGGTCCTTGCTGTATCAGCAAAATTTTATAAAATTTAACATTGGGTATTGATTGTAATATATCAATCTCTATTAATTCTTACGAAGTAGCTATATAACCTGAATTTTTATGTCTAAACAAAAACCTAAGCCTAAACCTAAGCCTAAACCTAAATCAAAGCCTAAATCAAAGCCTAAACCTAAGCCCCGTAAAAAGCCATCAAAGAAGAAATCGGGCAAAAAATCTAAAGCAAGGTTTAGCTTTTTATTTAATAAGTATGCGTTTTTAAGTTTAGCCGTTTTTGTATTAATTTTTTCAGGTTATCTTGTATATTTGAATGTACAGATTACAGAAAAAATGTCTGGCCGTATCTGGTCTTTACCTTCTCATGTATATGCACGTCCTCTTGAGCTTTACCAGGGAAAACATCTAACTACCGAGCAGTTAATTTCTGAGTTAAAGCAAATTGAATATATTCAGCTAGAAGACAGGCCAACAAAAGCCGGCCAGTACCGGGTGCTTAACGATTCACATTTTGAAATAATTAGTCGCAATTTCACCTATTGGGATGGAGAGCAAAAGTCGCAGGGTGTTCGTTTAAGTATTTATAAAAATAAAATTAATGGGTTGTTTAAACTGTATTCAGATGAAACCCTGCCGCTGTTTAGAATGGAGCCGATTAAAATTGCCGGCATATACCCATCAACCAAGGAAGATAGAGAGTTAGTAAAACTTGATGAAGTGCCAGATGATCTGGTGCTGGCTTTACTGGCAGTTGAAGACAGACGTTTTTATGATCATTGGGGTGTTGATCCTCGATCAATTATCAGAGCTATGCTGGCTAATGTGATGGCAGGTGGTACGGTTCAGGGTGGTAGCACCTTAACTCAGCAGCTGGTTAAAAATTTATTTTTATCACCGGAAAGAACACTCACCAGAAAAATAAATGAAGCACTGATGGCCATGCTTTTAGAAATTAATTATGATAAATCAGTGATTCTCGAAACCTATATTAATGAAGTATATCTGGGACAAAATGGCGCACAACAGATTCATGGGTTTGAGCTTGCTAGTCAGTACTACTTTGCTAATTCCTTAAGAAAAATACGCAGGGATCAAATGGCCTTGCTTGTAGGTCTGGTAAAGGGGCCTTCATGGTACGATCCAAGAAGGCATCCTGAACGTGCTAAAAGCAGACGTGATCAAGTTTTAAAATTAATGCATGAGCGTGGTGCATTAAGTCTGGCGCAATTAAATAAATATAAGGCATTAGATTTAGGTCTGGCTAAAAAACCTCGATTTTCTGCTAATCGATACCCCGCGCTAGTTGATCTGGTTAAACGTCAGTTAAATCAGGACTATAACGAGGATGATTTAAAATCTTCAGGTTTAAAAATTTTTACAAGTATTGATCCACTTATTCAGTTTCAGGCTGAAGCAAGTGTAAAACGTGTTATATCACGTTTGCAAAAAAATAATAAAAAGGCTGACAATCTACAGACTTCTCTAATCGTAGCATCCAGTCAGCAGGGTGAAATTCAGGCTATGGTATCGGATAGCAAACCCGAGTTTCCCGGTTTTAATCGCTCACTTGATGCGGTACGTCAAATTGGATCTTTAATTAAACCAGCAATTTATTTAACGGCCTTACAGAAACCAGACAGATACACTCTGGCGAGCCGGCTTGACGATAGTCCATTACATATTAAAACCTCTAAAGATAAAATCTGGTCACCTCAAAATTATGATAAAAAGTTTACGGGTGATATTTTGCTTTATGAAGCTTTAAATAAATCTCGTAATATACCCACGGTAAGGCTCGGACTTGATATTGGTTTGCCGGATATCTCAGATACGTTACATAATCTTGGTGTTAGTAGGGACATACCTACATATCCCTCTATGACTCTGGGTGCATTCAGTTTGTCACCCTATGATGTGGCAAATATGTATCAGACATTTGCAGCTAATGGTTTTAATGTGCCATTAAAAGTTATTCGTGAGGTATTAAATAAAGACGGTTTGCCACTTAAACGATACCCTCTGGAATCAGAAAAAACCATAGATGAAAAATCGGTTTATCTTGTAAATCATGTTTTACATGAAGTAACTAAAACCGGTACAGCCAAATCACTATCAAAACTATTCACACAATCATTGGCAGGTAAAACAGGCACAACAGATGATTTACGAGATAGCTGGTTTGCCGGGTTTTCAGATAATCAGCTAGCTGTGGCATGGATTGGTCGTGATGATAATTCGAGCACGGGTTTAACAGGCTCCTCAGGTGCTCTCAGGTTATGGTCAGATCTATTTAGTCATCTAAATGTAGATAGTCTGCAAACGCATCAGCCTGAAGGTATTAATAATGTCTGGATTGATGCCCAAAGTGGTGGTTTATCTAATAAAAATTGTCTGGGTGCGGTAGAATTACCCTTTATTCAGGGGTCTGAACCAACAGAGAAAGCAGAATGCAAGTCAGCCGGATTTATCGATCGAATCAAACGTTTATTCAATTAAGCTTGAGCAAGCTATTTTTTATCCTGATGTTACCACTATCTATGTTGTGGTTAACGGCCTGTGCGCCGCAGATAATAACTGAGCAGCCCGAAGCAGGTATTTTACCTGTTGCAGACAGCGTTCAGTTGCCGGAAGTCATAAAGTCACTTATTTTACAATCGGATAAATTGTATTTAAATAATGATTATGTGGGGGCTCTCTCAACACTGGAAAGAGCGGTACGTATAAACCCTCGTTATGCTGAGGTCTGGTCGCGTATGGCGCAGGTTTATTTAACGCAGGGTAAATTAGAGCAGGCTAGACAACATGCTCAAAGGTCAAATAGTGTTGTTAAAGACAATAGTAAATTGCGTGAATTTAATAATGAAATAATATCTAGTGGTTCAGGCGAGATTCAAAAGGAAGTATTACATTGAGCGAGTCTGCTGATTTATTAAGTGAAACAGGTGTTTTTGCAGAAGCACTTGACGGCTTTTCATCTCGCCCCGGCCAACAGGCCCTGAGTGCTGCTATTGAAAATGTTATTTCAAAAAAACAGGTATTAATTGCTGAGGCGGGCACCGGTATTGGAAAAACCTTTGCTTACCTGGTTCCAGCCATTATATCTAATCAAAAAGTTATAATTTCTACCGGCACGCGTCATTTACAGGATCAACTGTTTCATACAGATATTCCACTGGTTAAAAAAGCTCTAAAAGTTGATTTGCCCTGTTCATTATTAAAAGGTCGTGCAAATTACCTGTGTAAATATCGGCTTGAAATTGCCCACCAACAATCTTACTTAACTAGAGAAACACAGGATCACCTGGCAAGAATTCGTCAATGGTCCAAAACAACACAGTTTGGTGATCTCGCAGAAATGTCAGAAATTTCTGAAGATGCGCGTGTTTGGCCGATAGTGACGTCGACATCAGATAACTGTTTAGGCAGTGAATGCACTGACTGGTCAGAGTGTTTTGTTGTTAAAGCAAGACGAGATGCACAGGAAGCAGATATTGTTGTTGTTAATCATCATTTGTTGCTTGCCGATATGGCAATAAAAGAAGAGGGCTTTGGTGAGTTATTGCCCGCAGCTGATACATTTATTATTGACGAGGCACACCAGTTACCGGAGGTTGCCTCTCGATTTTTTGGTAAGGGCTGTAGCAGTCGACAAATCAATAATTTAGTTAATGACTGTATTGCAGAGCAGGTTAAAGATGCACCGGAAATTAGTGAAATTCGTGAAACCTGTGATGAATTAAAAACCAGTATGGCTCAATTCAGGTTAGCTCTGGGTGTTGATAGCCAGCGTGATGGCTGGGCTAAGATTAAATATAAACCGGCGTTACAAAAAGCCAGAGAAAACCTCTTAGGCATTTTTCAGAATCTTACTGATATTTTGCAGGATTTTGCAGATAGAGGTAAAGGTTTAGAGTTATGTGCTGTTAGATGTCTGGAGCTTTCACAAAGTTTTAAAGCTTATGGTGAAGAGTCGGCTGCCGAATCAACTTCTATTTACTGGTATGAGACGTTTAGTAAAGGTTTTGTTTTGCATTCCACTCCGGTCGATATAGCGGCTTTATTTAAACAACAACGTGATGCATTACCGGGCAGCTGGATTTTTACCTCGGCAACCCTGGAAGTCGGCCATGACTTTGAGCATTTCGCAAAACGTCTGGGTTTAGATCAGTATGAAGAAGGTAACTGGAATAGTCCGTTTGATTATCAGCAGCAATCACTATTATTTTTGCCCGACAATTTACCTGATCCCTCAAGTTTTGATTATACTGAAAAATTAATTCAACAGGCTATACCTGTTTTAGAAGCAAGCAAGGGACGGGCCTTTTTATTATTTACCAGTTACCGTGCGTTGAATGAGGCTGCTAAATTATTACAGAGAAAAGTGGAGTATCCCATTTTAATTCAGGGCAGCTTGCCTAAACATCAGTTACTGGAAAAGTTTCGTGAGCTGGGAAATGCAATCTTGCTGGGTACAAGCAGTTTCTGGGAAGGTGTTGATGTAAGAGGTGAGGCTTTATCATGCGTTATTATTGATAAATTACCTTTTGCGTCTCCTGGCGACCCGGTTATGCAGGCTCGTTTAGATGCTATACGTAAACTGGGCGGCAATCCATTTATGGATTATCAATTGCCGCAGGCTGTTATTGCTCTGAAACAGGGAGCTGGCCGACTAATTCGAGATATGAAAGATTATGGCGTGCTGATGATAGGCGATAACCGTTTGAAGACAAAAGGTTATGGTAAAACCTTTATTGAAAGTTTGCCGGATATGCCACAGAGTAAAAGATTAGAAGATGTTCAGGCATTTTATAAATCATGGATGGATGAATAAGGGTGACTGAATTATGAAAATTCCGGCCAGAATTCTGGCAATAGATACGGCAACAGAAGCCTGCTCTGCTGCGTTATATATTGATGGTGTGATTACCGAGCAGTTTAAAATAGCGCCCAGGGAGCATACCCGGCTTATTTTAAAAATGATTGAAACCTTACTGGATCAGTCGGCATTAAAAGTTGGTGAACTGGATGCTCTGGCTTTTGGTAGGGGCCCGGGTTCATTTACGGGTGTGCGTATTGCTACCGGTATTGTGCAGGGCCTGGCTTTTGCCAGTGATTTACCCGTTGTGCCTATATCCACTTTAGCGGCACTGGCGCAACAGACTTATGATAATCATCAGCAGACACATGTATTAAGCGCAATAGATGCCCGTATGGGGGAAATATACTGGGCCTGTTATGCAAAAGATGAAAACAATCTGATGAGACTGGCTTCTAAAGAGAGTGTATCAGCAGCTGAATCTGTCGTTTTAACATCGGCTTTATCAAATTCATGGTGTGGAACGGGGAGTGGCTGGGCGAGTTATAAAGAACAGCTTGAAGTCATTTTAGGTGATCGGCTTATGCAGATTTATGCAGATGAATTACCTCGCTCATCAAGCATCGTTAAACTTGCGGTGGACGCCTTTCAACGAGGTGAGGCCATAGAGGCATCACAGGCTTTACCCGTGTATTTGCGAAATGATGTAGCCAAGAAAAAAGCTGAGCAGTCAAAAAGCCGTGTTTAATAAACCTTTTAGTTAAACTGTGAATCTTTGCTCATCACAATTTTCATTAGTTTTATACTTAATTCGGCTTAAATATCAGTTAATATCTTCTTTAATCACTTCAATCGCTTTGTAGATGAAAATGCCAATTTAAGGTAATATAGCGGGCTTTCCTTATCGCTAGAATAATTCAGATTTATGTTAGAAATAAACCCTGTTCAAAACCAGATAATTGATCTCTCATCTCGCCGTGATGATCTTCGGGGGTATCTTTGACTTCGATACCCGTAAAGAAGAGCTGGATGAAATAAACCGCGAATTAGAACAACCGGATGTTTGGAATGATCAGGCGCGAGCTCAGCAACTTGGTAAAGAGCGCTCCCGTCTTGAGGCTATTGTGCTGACCATTGTCAATTTAGATAGTGGTCTGTCGGATGCCGCAGAGTTACTGGAAATGTCAGTTGAAGAAAATGACGCTGAAGGTGTTCAGTCCGTTGTTGACGATCTGGCTATAATGGAAAAACAAATTGAAGAGCTTGAATTTCGGCGTATGTTTTCCGGTGAAATGGATGCCGCAAATGCCTTTTTAGATATTCAGTCTGGTTCCGGTGGAACAGAAGCTCAGGACTGGGCTGAAATGATCTTACGCATGTATTTGCGTTGGGGTGAAGCGCATGGTTTTAAAACCGAATTAATGGAAGTAACCGCCGGTGATGTTGCGGGTATTAAAGGCGCTACCATTAGTTTTCAGGGTGAATACGCATATGGCTGGTTACGCACAGAAACCGGCGTGCATCGATTAGTCAGAAAATCTCCCTTTGATTCCGGTAGTCGACGACATACATCTTTTGCTGCGGTTTTTGTTTCTCCTGAGGTTAATGACGATATAGATATTGAAATTAATCCAGCAGATTTACGTATTGACGTATACCGGGCATCGGGTGCTGGTGGGCAGCATGTTAATAAAACAGAATCTGCGGTGCGTATAACCCACATGCCTACGAATGTAGTTGTACAATGTCAGAATGATCGTTCACAACATAAAAATAAAGCCAGTGCGATGAAGCAACTAAAAGCTAAACTCTATGAGCTTGAATTACAGAAGCGCAGTGGTGATCAGCAGGTAGTAGAAGATAATAAGTCTGATATTGGATGGGGAAGCCAGATACGATCGTATGTACTCGATTCATCGAGGATAAAAGATTTAAGAACCAATGTAGAAACAGGTAATACCCAGGCTGTGCTGGATGGTGGAATCGATATGTTTATCGAAGCCAGTTTAAAGTCGGGTTTATAAGTTAAGGTTACATTATTATGTTGATTTTGTTTATTTCAAAACAGCTATAAATATTCAACAACGAAGCGAATAGTTTAAATAAATTAAGTTATTTCATTAAATTTACTGCAGAAAAATAAAAGATTATGACTGAAGAAAATAAAACACAAGATATACCTCTAGACGAAAATAAACTGATAGCACAACGAAGAGAAAAGTTATCAGAAATGCGTGAAAACGGTAACGCTTTTCCTAATGATTTTCGACGTGATAATCTGGCAGCCGAATTACATGCTGAATACGATGAAAAAACTAAAGAAGAACTGGAAGCCTTAAACGTTACTGTAAAAGTAGCAGGTCGCATGATGGCTAAACGTATTATGGGTAAAGCCAGCTTTGCACAGTTACAGGATATGTCTGGTCGCATTCAATTGTTTTTACAACGCGATTCACTGCCAGAAGGTTTGTATAACGAAGGTTTTAAAAAATGGGATGTCGGCGATATTATTGGTGCCGAAGGCGTTTTATTTAAAACTAAAACCGATGAACTTTCAGTCAAGTTAACAGGTATTCAGTTACTGACTAAATCATTACGCCCTTTACCTGAAAAGTTTCATGGATTATCAGATCAGGAAACTCGTTATCGTCAGCGTTATGTTGATTTAATAATGAACCAGGAAGTACGTGAAACATTTCATATGCGCTCTAAAATAGTTACCTATATCCGACGCTTTTTTGAAGATCGCGGATATATGGATGTTGAAACGCCAATGTTACAAGCTATACCGGGTGGCGCAACAGCACGTCCATTTGAAACACACCATAATGCTCTGGATATGCCAATGTTTATGCGTATTGCACCTGAGCTTTATTTAAAAAGACTGGTTGTAGGCGGTTTTGAAAAAGTTTTTGAAATTAATCGAAACTTTAGAAATGAAGGTGTTTCGACACGCCATAATCCTGAATTCACCATGCTCGAATTTTATCAGTCATACGCAGATTACAATGACTTGATGGATATAACTGAAGCCTTGTTACACGGACTTGCAAAAGATGTTATTGGCAAATCTAAGATTGATTATCAGGGTGATGTATATGACTTTGGCAGTAAGTTTACCCGAATTTCTGTATTTGATTCTATTCTTAAATATAATCCGAATTTAACAGCGGCTGATATTGATGATATTGATTCGGCACGTAAGGTAGCAGAAAAACTGGAAATCCCTTTAAAGGATATTTATGGTCTGGGTAAAATTCAGATTGAAATATTTGAGAAAACGGTTGAACATCGGTTGATGGATCCAACCTTTATTACCGAATATCCAACCGAAGTGTCACCGTTGGCGCGGCGTAATGATAATAATGATTTTATTACAGATCGTTTTGAGTTCTTTGTTGGTGGGCGTGAGATTGCAAATGGATTTTCCGAGTTAAATGACGCCGAAGATCAGGCTGAACGTTTTAAACAGCAGGTTGTTGAAAAAGATGCGGGTGATAACGAAGCCATGCATTATGACGCTGATTATATTCGTGCTTTAGAGCATGGCCTGCCACCTACGGCAGGTGAGGGCATTGGTATTGACAGGCTGGTTATGTTGTTAACTGATTCACCATCTATTCGTGATGTGATCCTCTTTCCGCACATGCGAGCAGAAGTGTAGAGAAACTTCCAACGTGTCTGAATTTGATCTAATCAATCAATTTTTTAAAAACACTAAAGTTAAACGTGATGATGTTTTGCTGGGAATAGGTGATGATTGCGCAATGCTTTCTCCACCTTCAGGCAAAATACTTGCAGTATCAACCGATACCTTAATCAGTGGTGTACATTTTCCTGAAACAACTTCGCCTGAAGATATCGCTTATAAGTCGCTTGCGGTTAATCTAAGTGACCTTGCTGCTATGGGGGCTGAGCCCGCCTGGGTTAGTCTTGCAATTAGTCTTCCTGATTCTAATGTAGAATGGTTAGCTGCTTTTATGCGCGGTTTTAATGAGCTGGCAGAGCGCTTTAATGTGGCCCTCATAGGCGGTGATACAACTCAGGGAGCATTAAGTATAACGCTTAATGTAACTGGGTTTGTAGACGCCAAACTTGCTTTAAAAAGGTCCAGCGCAAAAGTCGGTGATAGTATATTTGTAACAGGCAATATCGGTGATGCGAGTATCGGTCTTGATATTATTTTGAATAATGTTAAACCGCCTGATCTGTTTATGGATGATTATAAAAGTTATTGTATCGATCGATTAAATCGCCCTTATCCACAAGTTATAGCCGGGCAGTTATTAACGGCATTTTCTGCTGCGGCAATTGATATATCAGATGGTTTAAACGCGGATTTAAATCATATGTGTAAAGCGAGTAAAGTTGGCGCAATAATAAACATTGAAAATTTACCTGCTTCTGAAGCATTGCTGGTTTTTTATAATCATAAGCCAGACTGGCAGAATATCTTAACAGCAGGGGATGATTATGAATTATGTTTTACCTGCGCTAAAGATAAAGTCACAGAAATGCAGAGTTTAATGGGGACACATAATATTAAAACTACATGTATTGGTGAGATTGTTTCAGGTGCGGGTGTTAAATGTATGTTTGATAATGAAGTTTTAAATTTTCAACAAACCGGGTATAACCATTTTTAAAATGAAAAGCACAAAAAAAATCCCTATTACTTATTTAAAAAATCCAGTACATTTTATTTCTGTGGGTTTTGGTTCTGGTTTATTGCCTAAAGCGCCGGGTACCTTTGGAACGCTGGTTGCAATACCTTTATATTTTCTGATTAGTCATCTTGATTTCTGGATCTACTTTCTGATTACCTGTGTTGTTACAATAGCCGGTGTGTATGCCTGTAGTTATACAAGTAAAGCACTGGGAGTTCATGATCACTCTGGTATCGTTATAGATGAAATAGCGGGTTATTTTATAACCATGATGGCAGTGCCATTTGACTGGCTTTGGGTGTTGCTGGGTTTTGTGTTATTTAGAATATTCGATATCTTAAAACCCTGGCCAATTTCGTGGTTAGATAAAAACTGTGAAGGTGGCCTGGGTATTATGCTTGATGATGTGCTGGCGGGAATTTTTGCATTAATCTGTTTACATTCTATACTATATTTTATTTGATTTAATTTATGAAATTATTTTATACATTTATAACTGTATGTTTTCTGTTTTTTTCGCAACAGGTTAAAGCTGTTGAGAAAATTGAGGTACAGGCTTTAATGCCAGGTATGGTTGTTTTGTTAATTGACGGTACCAGAACAACTTTAAAAACAGGTGGGCACTCTCAGGGCGTAAAGCTGATTTCATCAACTACACAAACAGCTGTGCTCGAAGTAGATGGTGAAAAGAAAAATTACCAGATGGGAACAACCGTAAGTACAAGTTTCAGGCCACGTGAAGTAATTACAGAAAGAGTTATTATCGATAACTATGGCATGTTTCGTAGCTTTGGTAGTATTAATGGTCATTCGGTAAAGTTTCTTGTTGATACCGGCGCTAGCACAGTGGCTATGAGCGCAAAAGATGCACGCAGTTTAGGTATTCAATATCAGCTAGAAGGCACGCCCACTCAGGCGAGTACTGCATCGGGACTTGCTAAAGCCTGGTCAGTTCAGCTTAAAACCGTACGTCTGGGTCAACTGCTTGAGCGTAATGTACAGGGTATGGTTATTGATGGCGATTATCCACGACATATATTACTTGGCATGACTTTTTTAAATAGAATGAAGGTTGAAAAAGACGGTAATACAATGAGTATTATTAGCGAAAAATAAATATCTAGTTAGATTTATTTAAGCTACTGGTTAGCTGGTTTTTTAGTTTGAGATCATACTTTGTTTTAATGCCCTGATGTAAACCACAAAATATAATATTCATAGTAGATATTACAGGTATAGCTACGACCATTCCTATAAAACCAAATAAATTACCGAAGACAATAATACCCACTATTACCACCAGCGGGTGTAAGTTGACGGCGTTTGCTATGACCGCAGGAATCACGATTACATTATCTAT
>JAPHRB010000133.1 GCA_026197015.1 Gammaproteobacteria bacterium
ACTATTACCACCAGCGGGTGTAAGTTGACGGCGTTTGCTATGACCGCAGGAATCACGATTACATTATCTATTATTTGCGCAATTAAAATAACGGATACTGCTGCACCAACAAGCCATAATTCAACAGGTGTGTGCCCCAGAGCGAGCAAAACCGGAAGTACTGTTGCCAGCAATGGGCCAACATATGGAATTAGATTGAGCACACCAGCTACTAAGCCTAATAAAAATGGTGAATCTAGTCCAATTGCGATAAAACCTAAGGTTGTGACAATGCTCATAATACCTGATTGAATCATTATGCCGCGGATATATTCCTGAAGCTGATGAGCGACTCGATAGTAAATTAACCAGCCCATCTCAAAACTAGAGTTTGGGAGTTTGTCGAGTAACCTGTTTCTGAAATTTCTAAAGTCACGGATAAGAAAGAAAGTAAATATTGGAACCAGTATCAATAACACAGAAAGACTGATAATTAGATTTGAGCCTTCTATTAAGGCTGTTTTACCCCAGTCATTTGCCTGATTGAAGAAATGTTGAGTTAATCCGCTTGACTGTGTTTGCAAACCCAGTGATGAGACAATATGTTGGCTAAAATCGTAACCCATTGTTGTGATGGTTTGCCAGACTACCGGTAACTGTGCTTGTAATGATGATAGTTGTACGGATAAGTGGGGTAATAATAATGAAACACCTACACTACCAAATGCAACTAGAATCAATAAAACGCTGAGTGATGAGGCGTTGCGAGATAAACCGTGACGTTCAAATGTTTCTGAAATAGGTTCAAGTAAGGCGTATAAAGCAAAAGAGATGATAATAGGTATCAGTAGAGGCGCCAGTAATATAGCGAGTAATGCAATTAGCGTAGTGATCATGCTGAAAATAAATAATGTTTTACTCAGGGGGTGTTTAATAAGTGACTGTATCATTTGTATTAGCTGTTTTGTAATGAAAGCAATATATTGGTATGTCTTAGTCTTGCTGCTAACACGGTTGAGATGTTTAACATAAATTGAGCGCCGCTTTTAGGTGAGCGTTTCACCCATTCTTCCAGGTCAGAACGTAAAAAGAATATCAACTCAGAGTCTTCACATGCAATTGCATCTGCTGTGCGGGGTTCATCAATTATTAATGCAACTTCACCAAAGAAGTCACCTGCTGTTAATTCGGCCAATAACTTTTCGGCTGCTTTAATTTCAATTCCACCGCTACGAATTAAAACAATGCTTGCACCGATATCGCCACTACTAAAAACGACTTCACCTTGTTTATAATGACGAGGATGCATTGTTTTAACTAATTCTCTGCATTCTCGTTTGCTAATTTTATCGAACAGGGGAGTTGACATCCACATTCTTGTTACTTCAGAGGTGCGGTCTTCTTTTTGATGAAACAGGTTTTGCCAGAGAGGGTGTTGTGAGCTCATTTGTTAAAATTGTAACTTTATAATTGTTATAGACGTATTCCAATTGTAGCAGGTTCTGAGCAAGGTATTTTATGCTGATAGGTAATGTCTTATATAACCGCCATGCCATTTTCTTTTAACATTCTGCATAGCTGTATCAGCGGCAGTCCTATTAAGGTGTTAGGGTCAGTTCCCTGCATGCTTTCGAACAGGCTAATGCCTAATGCTTCAGACTTAAAACTGCCGGCACAGTTATAAGGTTGTTCTTTTTTCAGGTAGTTTTCTATTTCGCTTTCGCTTAGCTTACGAAACTTTACTATATACGGTTCACAGATAGTTTCTGCTTTGCCGGTGCTGCTATTTAGTAAACATAAACCGGTATAAAAGGTGATGCTTTGACCAGAAGCGGCTTTTAATTGCTCTAACGCAACCTCATATGTGCCTGGTTTATGTAATACCTTATCGTTAAGTGCGGCGCTCTGATCTGAGCCGATAATGAGTGATTCAGGATGGTCTTCAACGAGTGCTCTGGCTTTGGCTTCAGATAGACGTTTTACCATTGTCTCTATAGATTCATTGACTAATGGTGTTTCATCTATATCGGGTGAATCTGTTGTAAATTGCAGATCTAATTTATCAAGTAAAACTTTACGAAATGGGGAACTAGAGGCTAAAACGAGTTTCATGTTTAAATATTATCATTGTCATGTTTAGAAAATGGCATATTACCCTTTCTTTTTAAATGTTAATAGCTAATTAAAATTATATTATAACGTCTCATCAGTGACCTATATGATGTAATATAACGCTGATTATTGCTGCATAAATTTATAATATCACTTGTCCAGCACGGTGAGTTCTTAAACATCGTGCGTTTAGGTGGAAATGCTTGAATGTAAAGGGAATTTCTTTGACAGCGAGGCGATTTACATATAGAATCGCGCGATTATTATGAACCAGTCATTACCTGTCCATCTGAACTTCGCTCAAAAAGCCAAAATTGGCTTCGAAATTCATGGAAAATTGCCTATAAAGCAATTAAAGCGTTTATCAGAGTCTTTATTGTCTGATGAAGGTGATATTGAGGTAGATCTTAAGTTTGAAAGAGTTGGGCCTGTACCTTATATTCATGGCCATATAAAAACTGATCTGCAATTAAAATGTCAACGCTGCATGCAGTCAATGCCTTATGCGGTTGATGTCAGGTTTAAACTCGGACTGGTGCAGAATGAAGCACAAATGGAAAAGCTACCGGATGATGCTGAGCCTTATCTGATAGAAACTGATAATAATCATCTACCAGATATGCTGGAAGAAGAGTTGTTGTTAGCGCTACCTCTGGTAGCAATGCACGAATTCGATTGTTCTGATTTTCTGCAACAGCAGAAATCAGCTCAACAGAATGAAGTAGAAGTATCTGAAGAGAAGGAAAATCCATTTTCCGTACTCAAGGATCTACTTTAATAATAGTTTTAAGTTATTGTTTTATGTAGTAATTATAATGCTACTTAATTTTTGGAGATTGAAATGGCAGTACAAAAAAGCCGTAAAACACGTTCTAAGCGTGGTATGCGTCGTTCACATGATGCACTAACCAGTGCTGAACTGTCTGTTGAGCAGACTACGGGTGAAACACACCTGCGTCACCATGTAAGCCCAGATGGTTACTTTAAAGGCCGCAAGATCACAGCTAGTTCTAGCGCAAGCTAATAAGTAGTTGTATGTATTCCGGTGAGCTTTCACCGGAATATATGTTAGTCGTGTTAAAACACGTATGTAAAAGCTGACCATTCGAATCAGTTAACACAGAGCAATTCGCATAAATTTATGCAACGTTTAGCTTATCGGTTAAAACGAAATCAATTCAAATATTAGAGATCATATGCCTGAAACACCTATTATTGCTATTGATGCCATGGGTGGAGATGTCGGCCCAGAAGTCACTGTTGCAGCCGCTGCTCGTATTCTGAAACAGCGCAATGATGTTAAACTTATCCTTGTTGGCATTGAAGATGAAATTAAGGCCGAGTTAATCAGGCTTAAGTTAACGGAATCGGTAAGATTAACTGTTAAACATGCTTCAGAAATAGTTGCCATGGATGAAGCCCCGGCTCTGGCGCTTCGAAAAAAGAAAGATTCCTCAATGAGGGTCGCTATTAATCTGGTTCAGGAAGGTGTTGCATCTGCGGCAGTCAGTGCCGGTAATACCGGTGCGCTTATGGCTACGGCTAAATTTGTTTTAAAAACTCTTGATGGCATCGATAGACCTGCCATTATGACTACATTACCTAATATGTTAGGCCATACACATATGATGGACCTCGGTGCTAATGTAGACTCAGGTGCAGAAAATTTATTTCAATTTGCAGTGATGGGTTCAGTCACCGCGTCAGCAGTGGATAATGTCGATAACCCCCGTGTTGGCTTATTAAACATTGGCTCAGAGGCTATGAAAGGCAATGCTCAGGTTAAAGCAGCCGAACCATTGCTGCTAAATAGTAATTTAAACTATATTGGTTTTGTTGAGGGTGATGATATCTTTAATGGATCGGTAGATGTGGTAATCTGTGACGGTTTTGTGGGTAATGTTTCACTCAAGAGCTCTGAAGGTGTGGCCAAGATGTTTGGTCAGTTTATACGGGAAGAGTTTAACCGTAATATTTTAACCAAAATTATAGGTTTCATTGCCTTGCCGGTATTAAATGCGTTTAAAAAACGTGTCGATCATAGACGTTATAATGGCGCTAGTTTATTAGGCTTAAAACAGATAGTTATTAAGAGTCATGGTGGTGCTGATGATTATGCGTTTAGCAAAGCCATTGATGTAGCTATATTAGAGGTGGAAAAATCAGTACCTCAATGTATTGAGAGTCATCTGGGTGCCTTATTAGCGAAGTAGCCGCTTAGATCTGTTTTTCTAATTTGCAGGAATTTCCTGTTTGAATTTATTTTAAAAGAGCAATTATATTGAAATACTCGCGCATTACTGGAACCGGAAGTTATTTACCTGATCGCATTATGACGAATGCAGACATTGAGAAAATTGTTGATACAACCGATCAATGGATTCAGGACCGTACAGGCATTAAACAAAGACATATTGCCGCGGATGATCAAACAACCTGTGATCTTGCCGAATTTGCAGCCATTAGAGCAATGCAGGCAGCGGGTAAAACGAAACATGATATAGATCTGATTATCGTTGCTACAACAACACCGGACCAGGTTTTTCCAAGTGTTGCCTGTTTATTGCAGAAAAAACTCGATATTCATGGCTGTTGCGCATTTGATGTGCAGGCAGTATGCACCGGTTTTGTATATGCTCTGGGTATTGCGGATAACTTCATAAAAGCGGGAAGTGCAAAGTGTGCACTGGTTATTGGTGCCGAAACTCTGTCTAGAATTCTTGACTGGAACGACCGTGGGACCTGTGTTTTATTTGGCGATGGTGCCGGTGCGGTTATAGTAGAAGCTAGTGATAAGCCAGGTATTTTATCTACTCATTTACACGCTGATGGTAGTTATGAGCACTTGCTTAATGTGCCCAATGGTATTTCTAAAAACCAGCAACAATTCAGGGAAGAAGGCGCTCATATTACAATGAAAGGTAATGAGGTCTTCAAAATGGCGGTTAATACGCTGGGACGTATCGTTGATGAAACACTGGCCGCGAATAGTATGCAAAAGTCAGATATCGACTGGTTAGTGCCACATCAGGCCAATATTCGAATTATCAAGGCGACAGGTAAGAAATTAGGATTAAACCCGGACCATGTTGTTGTTACGGTAGATAAACATGGTAATACATCAGCGGCTTCTGTGCCTTTAGCGCTTGATACAGCGGTTAGGGAAGGGCGTATAAAAGAAGGTGAAACTGTCTTGTTAGAAGCCTTTGGTGGCGGTTTTACCTGGGGTGCAGCTTTGCTGAAATGGTAATGAATTTTGAAGGCCTGGTTCCAGTAATTCAATGTAGTAACATAGAGAAAACACTGGAGTTTTACCAGCACGCATTACGCTATATTACTATTAGTAAGACAGAATCAGAAACGGGTCTGCAATGGGCCTATATAAAATCTGATAATACGTATCTCATGTTACAGAAAAACACAGCGCTCTTACCTCAAGCGCATAACAAAGCTATTGTTTTACATTACTTTACCTCTGATGTGTCAGCTCAGCACCAGTTTATGACCGCCAGAGGAATTAATGTTGGTCAAATAGAAGACACAGCGTATCATGTGAGGCAGTTTTTTATAGAAGATCCAGAAGGCAATAAAATTGCAATTGGTCAGGATATAAAAAACAAATAATAGTTCACAGTCTATACTCAGAATTGTCCTATAGTATTAGAATAAGCCAGTATATTTAAGAGAGTATTTATGAATAAATTTACCAAAACACTAATAATTTCATCATTTTTAGCAAGCTTGTCTGCATGCACTGCATTTACTGAAATATCTTCAAGTACCAGTTCAACTTCTGATGCTGCCACACCTGATATAACATTGAATGAATTTGTGAATAAACGTTATGTTGCAATTCGTCAAGATGCTGCAAACGGTAGTGGTGAAAATCTAGACGCTCTAGCACATTTGTTAGGTGAGTCAGATAAAAACGCATTTGCAATCAAAATGAAAACTAATTTTGATACGATTTTTATGGATATAGAAGAACCTTCAGAAATTATTTCAAGAATTGAATCTCAGGTGACTTCTAAAAAAGGCTAAAAGTAAGAATAGATATTTAATAAGCCTCCTGAAAAATCAGGTTTATACTTTTCAAAATGTAATTATGATCTGACGTTGTGGGAATGGCAGCGTCAGATTATTTAAGAAACTCTGAACTGAAGAAATAAAATATATTTATAATAAATGATAAA
>JAPHRB010000089.1 GCA_026197015.1 Gammaproteobacteria bacterium
TGATCGGGTATCCGGTGTGCTCGATGAACTGCCTGAAGAAGCTGAACCACCTGATATACAGAAAGCCAGTAGTGATGATGATGTCATTATGTGGCTTAATTTGTCCAGTGATCGCCTTACCCTGCCGGCATTAACTGATTATGCGGAACGTTACCTGCTAGATCGCTTTTCGGTACTTGATGGTGTGGCCCGTGTGCGCATCGGCGGCAAACAGTCATACGTTTTGCGTGTCTGGCTTGACCGCAACCGGCTAGCTGCGCGCGACCTCACTGTGGTCGATGTAGAGAATGCGCTGCGCACCGAAAATGTCGAACTGCCCGCCGGCAGTATCGACTCCGATGAGCGCCAGTTTACTGTGCGCATCAAACGCCAGTTTCGTACAGCTGAGGAATTTTCACAACTCGTAATCAGCAAGGGTGATGATGCTCACCTCACCCGCCTCGGTGATATTGCCCGCGTCGAGCGCAGCGCCGAAGAAAACCGCCTGTTCTTTCGTGGTAACGGTATACCCATGGTTGGCATCGGCATTATCAAACAGTCCACTGCCAATACACTGCAGGTTTCACGTGCTGCCAAGGCAGAAATGTTACGCCTCAACCCGACCTTGCCCGAAGGCATGGAGATTGACCAGAGTTATGATACCTCCGTGTTTATTGAGGGTGCGATCAACGAAGTTTACAAGACCCTGGCCATTGCCATTATTCTAGTTGTTCTGGTTATCTACCTGTTTCTAGGCAGTCTGCGTGCCACCCTGATACCCGCGATAACCGTGCCCATTTCATTGATCGCCAGCTCAATAGTGCTGCTGGCGCTGGATTACTCCATCAACATGCTGACGTTGCTGGCAATGGTGCTGGCTATTGGACTGGTGGTGGATGATGCCATTGTGGTGCTGGAGAACATTCACCGGCGCATGGATAAATATGGTGAAAGCCCATTGGTAGCAGCCTATCGTGGCAGTCGCCAGGTGGCATTTGCGGTAATCGCGACCACGCTGGTACTGGTTTCGGTGTTTGTGCCTATTGCTTTTCTACAGGGGGATGTGGGTCGCCTGTTCTCCGAATTTGCCATAGCTATGGCTGCGGCGGTAGCGTTTTCGAGTTTTGTGGCGCTGTCCTTATCACCCATGCTGGCCTCAAAAATTTTACGCCCCAGTGGCAATGAAAATGCGGCAACAAAACGGGTTGATGCGGGTTTTCGTCGTCTACAACGCGGTTATCATGTGGTGCTTGCGGGTGCCTTGAAGCACAAGTGGATTATCGTGCTGGTGTTTCTCGCTATGGGCGCCTTATCGTCATGGTTATTGACGCACATTCCGGATGAATACACACCAAAAGAAGATCGAGGCGCGTTTTATTTGCTGGTTAATGGCCCGGAAGGCGCTTCCTATGATTACATGAAAAAATACATGGACGAAGCAGAAAGTCGCTTGATGCCATTGGTAGAGTCGGGTGAAATCACACGCATGCTGGTGCGCGCACCGCGCAGTTTCGGCAACGTCGCCATTTTTAATAACGGTATCTTCATTCTGGTGTTAAATGAATGGGATTCGCGGCGCTCGGCCTGGGAGATTATGGCTGATGCGCGCGCCAGGCTCGCTGACCTGCCGGGTGTTAAAGCCTTTCCGGTAATGCGCCAGGGTTTTGGTGCACGCATCCAGAAACCGGTGCAGTTTGTTATCGGTGGTGGCACTTATGAACAACTGGCTGAGTGGCGCGATATTCTGCTGGCCAGACTCAAACAGGATAACCCCGGCCTCACCGGTCTGGACTGGGACTATAAAGAAACCAAACCGCAGATGCAGGTGGTGATTGATTATGACCGCGCCGCCGATCTGGGGGTAACCGTGAGTAATATCGGCCGCACTCTGGAGACCATGCTCGGCTCGCGCCGGGTAACTACCTATATAGATGAAGGTCAGGAGTATTACATTCTGCTCGAAGGCGAGCGCAGCGAGCAGCGCACCCCCAGCGATATTCAGAATATTTATGTGCGTTCAGAACGCACAGGGCAATTGATTCCTTTATCTAACCTGGTACAACTGGAAGAGTTTGCCGACTCAATCAAACTCAACCGTTACAACCGGGTGCGCAGTATTACCCTGGAAGCCAACCTGGCGGATGGTTATTCTCTGGGTGAGGCACTGATACATCTCGAAAATCTGGTAGATGAATACCTGCCGGGTCAGGTGATTATCGATTACAAGGGGCAGTCACGTGACTACAAGTTTGCCGGTGAGTCATTACTGTTTATCTTCATGCTGGGCATTATGGTGGTATTTCTGGTACTGGCGGCACAGTTTGAGAGCTGGATTCACCCCTTCATCATTATGCTTACCGTGCCGCTGGCAATGACCGGCGCACTGCTGGGTTTATATATCACCGGGCAGACACTAAACCTGTACAGTCAGATTGGTCTTATCATGCTGGTCGGGCTGTCCGCGAAAAACGGCATATTAATTGTCGAGTTTGCCAACCAGTTACGCGACCAGGGGCGTGACTTTCAAGAAGCCCTGATTGAAGCGGCCGATACCCGTTTCCGTCCGATAGTCATGACCGGTATTACCACTGCCGCCGGCTCTGTGCCGCTGTTGATCTCAAGTGGCGCCGGCACAGAAACCCGTTATGTTATCGGCGTGGTAATCTTGTTCGGCGTTATCGCCGGCACCCTGTTTACCCTGTTCATTGTGCCTGCCGCCTATGACCTGTTCGGCAGACACACATCGTCACCCAAAGCCGTGACTCAGCAACTGGAAAAAGAGCTTAAAGAGATTAGTCACGATGAATAATTATTGCTGATAAATATAGTCGCATACTGGTTATAAAAGTCGAAAACTAATAAAAAGTGAATCAGTGATTTCACTTAAGTATAAGTTTGTATTCGATATTGCGAATATTCTGCTTTCACCAAAATATCAACAAGCTCAAGGGGGCTATTTCAAGGGGGCAGAGTCGAAATGTCAAAATTCGCGGACACAGTCAAATCATAAATTGACAAGTTAACGAACGTCCCTTAAATTTATTATTCACATCATTCTAGATAAAATAAAGAGTCGCTTATTCAAAACATCGTATAAAAGGAGAAGAGCATGATTTGCTATAAATTGAAAGGAACGTTATTCACTTTGTTATTGATTACAATCAACCTGGCTGCTTGCAGCTCAGATGATTCAACCTCCAGTTATTCCTACTCAACCACAAGTTCAAAAGGCGACTACTCCGAGTGGACGCTCACTGGAAACACTTTAACCGCTACTGGAATCTTATCAGTACAACTGGTGCCATTGATTCCACCTGGGATGTTACGGCCACCTGCGGCACACCTGATAGTTATGGCGTACGTGCCTGCATACTCGATAGCAGTAGCTGCACCGATGGCGCGTCGGTGTGCACTGGCAGCTTTCCCGCCAGCTTTGACTTGATGGATGTACCGGGCGTTGCCTTATTTGTGCACACTGGATCGGGTGCAGACGCGCAATTACATATCGGTTTTGCTAAAGACAGCACCGCCTGTGCTCAGGATGTTAGTGGTGACTACACCATGATTCATACTGGTCTGGGCAATAATGAAAACTTTGGAATGTACCGTTCAGATGCCAATTTCATCTCAATCAGTCACTCTGATTTTGGCTTTGATACCGCCGACTCTAATCTGACACAAACTCTGGCTTACCGCACTGGCACTCCATCTTCCGTACTCACAAACGATGGTTGTGTCGACGGCGTGCGCACACGGGGCCTGGGCGGTGGTGAAACCATTCGTTCGATGATGACCGCGAGCGGCCTGTTTGTTCTGGATTTTCCTGCTGGTCAAGGTGGCCTGATTTCTTTCAAGACTTCCAATGCCGCCACACTAGCTGACTTTGCCAATAAGTCCTTCGGTGGTATTTCGTTTCCTGATAATAGCAATCCAGAACCTATCAGTGCCACATCCGGTGCTGTTAGCGGTAACAATATTACATTAAGCGCTACAATCAATGGCGTGTCTGAGAGCCTGGATATCAATGCGCTTGGCATTGCAGCCACTGCCAGCAACCCGACGTATCCCGATTTTAACGTGGCACCAGCTGGTTACCCTGCAAATGCATTAGCGATCGATTATGCCACTCCCACTAACATCCCCGGACTATTTAAAATTGATAACCCCAGTGATAATGGTCGCGTTATTATCGCGGCGATGTTGTTTAACGATAAAGTGATTGCCGTGGGGATGGTGTATAACCTCCGTAATACAGGTGATACCAATCCTGCTACTGGGAATCCTTTTGAAACTGAAGGTTTATACAACACCGGCAATTTCTTATTGTTTGAAAAATAAAATCAGCGTTAAGCTGCGCTTAACTCGATAGTTCAAGGGGTCAGATAAAAGACAGGCTCCTTGATCGGTTGATTTATAATTATCGAAAGCAATATAATCCGATAAAACTGACGCTCGAATTGAAACACTGGAATACTTTTTAATGTGATCAACGAGTCTGACCCTTTGATTCAACGAGTCTGACCCTTTGATTCCTGAAATTATAGTGCAATAACAAGGTGTTAGTCTGGTATTTCTATCGTTAAGGGAGATTTAAAACACTGTTTCTAGAGAAATAATGATAGAAACGGTGATTGTTTTTTATTTATTTGACGTGAGTTTGTGTTTATTAACGTTTTATTTAACTAATTTAGAAAATATGGCCAACTTCGTAGCTGAGAAACCACGGCTGAGTTACATTATTTACTAATAAGTGTATATTAGTGAACACTGGGTCTGACTCTGATTTGTTAATGGGTTATAATAACTCGCATAAAGTTACTTTGGCTTAAGTAAGTGCCATTACTCTCTGACACCTAATTTACACCTGTTTTACTGTAATTGATGCATTCAGCCCTTTTTAGCTAATATGAATAAAAAGGCCTATCACCCCCAATACATCGCGAGGGTTGTCCCTTCAAGAGTTAATAAAATGAACCCTGAAACCAATAATACCGAAGTTAAAAGATATCACTTAGTAACTGTTGAAGAAACACCGCCACCTGAAGATATGCCAGAAGGTGACTGGTTTCGATATGTGGTAAGTTATGGCGATTCAAAAATTAATTGTGTTAGAGGCGGTACACTTAAAGAAGTAACACGACACGCTGAAGATTTTGTGGAAAATTTAAATTTACGTTCAACTATGGGTTATTCCGGTTATGCCGCACGTAGTACTAAAGCAAAAACAACTTAAACTAATCTTAGCGAGCCAGATCAATCGCTTCTAACGTTATAACTTAAACCATTTGCCAATTGATGTCTTATTGCCATATTCTCATGAGATTTTAAAGTTAACGAATCGTTGTGTATATTAAAATATAGAACTCAGCATGGAATCAGCTGTCATAAAAATATTATTTTCAGAGTCGATTCCTAAATACACAGGATAAGATCAATATTTACCCATGCACTAAAAATACAAATATATCTTTACCCTGCTATTCAGCTTCGACGCTAATAACAATTATCAACATAAAGTAAGTAAGGTGTGAAATGTTAAAAACTATCGTAAAAAAGTGGTTCCGAGATAAAAACTCCGGTTTTTTAGATAACGGGGACGGTTCAGACATTATGGTAAACAAATCTGATCTTGTTAACTGTGAATTTTTAAAAGTTGGCGTCACAGTTGAATTTGAATGTCACTCAGATAAGCGCGGTTTAATCGCTAAAAAAGTTAAACTTTTACAACAGAATAAATCACACGGGCATCATAATAAAGGCAACGGCAGCGTTAAGAATTTTCGTCCCGGTGTTATGACTTAATTACAAAAAATATGATAATAAGATCTTTATATATTTGTAAATACCGGGTTTTCTACACTACTAATTTCTACAATATTTAGTAACCTGTTTTTTGTACGTCCGGTTTAAGCACCTCGCTTGCTGTTCAATCACGAGCACTTTATTTAACTGGTTGTTTTCCCATTTTATAAGCGTCTTTTATTGAATAAGAACTCAGATTCAAAGACTCAAACCCGTGTTGTTAGAAAGACCTTTTCAATTGTATTGACTATAAATAAAAGTAACATCATATATACTATATTTTAACGACAGCATTTTTATCGATTCCTGTTTTAATTGTTAGAGAAGGTATAAAAATCACGGTAATATTGTTGTCACTCTTGTTGTTTTTTCGATATTCGCAACTGTAGGAGTTAATAATTTTACGTCAAGAACAGGTGATTTTACTCGATACCCGGAGCCAGTGTGGGCGCCGCGATATTCACTCCATTACTACCTGGATCTTGATAATTATTGGCTAACATGTCGCTTAAGCATAAGCACTCTTTTTAATGCTGTAACAATCATCAGCTCTATTTTACGGAAACTATCATGAGTACATCAAAAACAATAAATGCATATGCCGTTAGTGAAGCTGGCGGACAGTTTGAAGCATACAGTTACGAAGCCGGAGAACTTCTGCCCAATGAAGTAGAGATCGACGTTATCAACTGTGGTATATGTCATAGTGACTTAAGTATGGTCGACAATGAGTGGGGCATTTCGCAATACCCTCTGGTGGCAGGACACGAGATAATTGGAAAGATAACAGCCAAAGGTGACAATGTTCAGAAGCTGCAAAAAGGTATGACTGTAGGTCTGGGCTGGCATAGTGGTTATTGCGGGCATTGTCATTCCTGCAAAACGGGAGACCAGAATCTTTGTCAGACTGCCCAGGGCACCATTGTTGCCCACCATGGCGGATTTGCAGATAAAGTTCGCGCAGATGCTGCCAGCGTCATTGAAATTCCTGAAGGAATTGAACTATCGTCTGCCGGTCCACTACTTTGCGGTGGCATAACAGTATTCAACCCGCTTGTGCAATTCAACGTGAAGTCCACTGATAAGGTGGCAGTCATCGGCATCGGCGGGCTTGGTCATATTGCGCTGCAATTTCTTAATGCATGGGGTTGCGAGGTCACCGCTTTTACCTCAAGCGAATCAAAACGTCAGGAGGCGATTGGCCTTGGTGCGCACAACACATTAAATTCCAGGGATGAATCAGAAATCGAAGCCGCTGCGAGTAGCTTCGATTTTATTATCTCCACGGTCAACGTAAAACTGGACTGGAATCTTTACGTCAACACCTTAAAACCCAAAGGGCGTCTGCATTTTGTTGGAGCAACATTAGAGCCCCTCGACCTGGGCGTTTTTCCCTTAATCATGGGACAGCGATCGGTTTCTGGATCACCAGTAGGTAGCCCAGCAACGATTGAGTCGATGCTGGAATTTGCCAAACTGCACAAGATTAAACCACAGGTTGAAACCTATCCTATGAGCAAGATTAATGATGCCTTTGATCATCTGAAATCCGGTAAAGCAAAATACAGAATCGTGCTTTCAAACGAATAACCTGTTACAGGCAGAACTGGTCCTGGAAAACTAAAATTAATTGGGGGAAGCTCAATCCCCAATTACCTTTTGAATTACCTTAAAAAGAAAAAGACACATGCGAACTATATTATTAATCATGGCATTTTTTGGTAACACACAATTATATGCAGATGATTGCTCAGCTTTACTTGATGTTGATGTTAAAACATTGAACAAAAATAAAGTAATTAACCTGTGTGATGAGTATCAGGGTAAAGTTTTGCTGGTGGTTAACACCGCGAGTAAATGTGCTTATACCAATCAATATGACTCGCTGGAAAAGCTTTATAAAAAATATCAGGATAAAGGGCTGGTGGTACTGGGTTTCCCATCAAATGATTTTGCTAACCAGGAGCCGGGAACTGAAAAAGAAATTAGAGACTTCTGTAGCGTAACTTATGGCGTAGAGTTTCCCATGTTCAGCAAGACACGTGTCACGCAAGCTAATGCTGGCCCTTTCTATAAAAAACTAGCTGCAGCTTCTGGCAGTTATCCAAAGTGGAATTTTCATAAGTACCTCATTGGCAGTGATGGATTATTAGTATCGAGTTACCCGAGCGCGATTGATCCATTGAATAGAACTATTGTTGATGTTATAGAAGCCGAATTGAAAAAGCATGAGTTTGAATCAAAAAATTAATTCATTAATAATCGATAAAACTTTCAATCTGTTAGATAAATAATATATCTAATACGGGTTCAGCGCACAATTATTTATAATATTAAAAAAAGCGAGGCTCAAGTCTTTCATTGCCACATACACCATTCACGCGTTTAAACTATCCGGCTAATTTCAACAGTAGAGAGACACCACCCAGCAGCAAATAGATAGTGGCTGCCTGAATAACATTTTGAAAATTCAGGCATGCTTCTTTAAACTATCTGACACAGGTAGAATTCGAAGAAAAATATGCTGTATTAAAATCGCCCGTTTTATTAGGGTAAGCACACAATTACTTATATTATTTTAATAAATAATCTCTGCGTCTTCGTGTAATTTTTTGTTGGTTATATTTTATTCCGCCGTCACCTTCAACCCAGACCATACATCACATAGGTTTTATATGATTACCACCAGTTTCCTGTTGTCTCTCGCCATTTTTCTAATCATTGGCATGAGTTCGCTGCTGAAAAGCCGTAACACTCAGGAGGACTATCTGGTTGCGGGTAAATCGATACCCGCCTGGCTTTCTGGACTGTCGGCGGTTGCCACCAACAATAGTGGTTTTATGTTTATTGGCATGATTGGCCTCACTTATGCCACCGGCCTTTCCTCTATCTGGCTAATGTTAGGCTGGATTCTTGGGGATTTACTGGCTTCCTTTTATATACTGCGCCCTTTACATGCCGCCTCGCGTTCAAACAAAATTCATTCCTACGGTGGTCTGCTTTCTCACTGGCATGGCGGCAATAATTTTCAGTTGCGACGTCTTGTTGGTGTATTAACAATCGTGTTTCTAACGCTTTACGCGGCAGCCCAGCTCAAAGCAGGCAGCAAGGCCACCGAGGTATTGATGGACTGGGAACCCAGCTGGGGCGTTCTGACCGGTGCGGTTATTGTTTTACTGTATAGCGCAGCCGGTGGCCTACGCGCTTCTATCTGGACTGATGCAGCCCAGTCACTGGTAATGTTAATCGGCATGGGCCTGCTAATAATGGGCGGAGTCGAACTTGCTGGCGGATGGGATAACGCCCTGCTTAAAATGGCAAATATCGATGGTCACTATTTAGCCTGGTTTCCCAATACCAGCACATTGGGTATTGTATTATTTATACTCGGCTGGTTATTTGGCGGAATCGCCGTATTTGGACAACCACACGTTGTAGTACGTTTTATCTGCCTGAAAAACCCGCAGCATATTAATCGTATGCGTTTTTACTATTACAGCTGGTTTACCCTGTTTTATGGGGCCACTATTGCAGTGGGGCTTCTCAGTCGTATTGCTTTTCCCGAGCAGGCCGACTTTGATGCGGAACTTGCCCTGCCCACACTGGCTATGTTTGTTTTACCCGATGCATTAACAGGCCTGGTGCTCGCTGCACTGTTTGCCGCCACACTGTCCACCGCAGATTCATTAATTCTCTCATGCTCCGCCTCAGTGACCCGCGACTTCACTAGTAAACCCGGCAAGCTGCACAGCCTGTGGGCAGCAAAATTAACCACCATTAGCATCTTATCGATTGCCGTAACCATTGCATTAAGCGGCGCGGATTCCGTGTTTAGACTGGTGCTTGATGCCTGGGGTCTGCTCGGCTCAGCCTTTACACCATTAGTGCTGCTGTTAGCATTGGGCAAACGAGTGCAACAGACACTGGCTATCAGCATGATCGTGTTGGGTGTCGGCAGCTTTCTGTTATGGCAACAGCTGGGTTTAGGGGGGCTGATTTACAGTGTAACACCTGGAATTCTTGCAGGTTTGTTAACCTATTTTGTCGGGCGCGTCTGGTTTCCCTCTGTGTCAGAAACAACTAAACGCACACCTTAAGAAACAAAAATCAGAGTCAAAAGCAGTAGAAAACGCACTAAAATGAGGGGAATATTTCGAACGCACGTTAGTGCGACCCTGAAAAGGCGAAGCACAGGAGCGCTTAATAAAACAAACATAGCCACAGAGAAACAGAGCACTTTTAACTCGTTCCCACGCAGCAGCGTGGGAACGAAAACATATAAATGCTTTTCTCTGTGTCTCAACGCCTCTGTGTCGAATTTTGTAACTTTAATACCAATTAGAAAAAATCGAGGGTCAGGTCTTTCATTACCACATATATAACTCACACCATACTCAACCCAAAACAATAACTCATTGAGTTTATGAGTAACTCTTAAACCATTTACACAACACCCGAAGTATAAATAGCAGTTCGGACACAAACTACTAACAATTCAGCCTGAACAGATACTCCCACTAATTTTATTCATTAAATTATTTACTAACACCCTAAGCAGAAAAAATAAAACACGATTAATATTCATCTATATTTCAAAGATAAATTATTTACCCCAACCAGCATGCGGCATATTGTCGCAGAACCATCGTTAACTGAGACATTTTGTCGCAGCTTTTTAATATATTTTTAATCTAAAAAAATATCAGGACATCCATAACAATGAATACAAAAAATAAAAACATAGGCTACACTTGTCTTTTGTTAAAATAAAAACCCGTATATGACTTTAATAAAACCACTGTTTTTATAGACCCATATGTTATGAAATCACTTACATCTATTTTTTATTTATATGATGTAGCCATGCTGTGCATATAATATAGACGTCTAAAACTGTTGATATAACGCATAATTCACCATCTTAATAATTAAATTAGTTTATTTATTATTAAGATTTGATTAACATTGCCAACAATTAAAAATTACTGGTAAGTTTACTTAACTAAAATCAAACCAGATTTTATGATTTTATAATAGAATCATTTTTCACACACCATGAGGCACTTAATGAAAAAAATAACTTGCTGTTTACTTTTGTGTGCGCCACTTGCACATGCAGATGAAATAAATCTCGGCTCTATTATGGTCGAAGGCACAAAAATAAGTGATGTAAGTGGAGACGAGGTAAAATCAGCCGACCTTGCAGAAGCACTGACAAAAAAAGTACCCAGCATATCACTTGTTCGGCGCAGTGGCATAGCCAACGATATAATTTTACGCGGTCAGAAAAAAGACAATATTAATGTACTTATTGATGATGCAAAAGTATACGGTGCCTGCCCCAATCGCATGGACCCTGTCACATCTCATATTCTGACAAATAATATCGATAGTATAGAAATCATTGAAGGCCCATACGATGTTGAAAACTTTGGTACATTAAGTGGTGCTGTAAAAATAACCACAATAGAACCTGAAGCGGGTCTTTCCGGTGAGGTAAGTGTGAATCTGGGTAGCTGGGATTATCGTAAAGCTGCCGCCAATATCAGTGGTGGAAATGAGACAGTTAAGTTTCTGCTAAGCGCCTCAACAGAGAGCAGTGCTCAGTATGAAGATGGCAATGGTGATACCTTTGCAGAACAGATCGAGCGACTAAATCCTCCGAGTACGATGCCGGCCATGGACCCAAGGTATAAACCAGAATATGCCGATATAGACGCATATAAAAAGAGTACTTTACTGGGTAAAATTTATGCCAATATAACTGATGACCAGCAATTGAAGTTCAGTTATACGGCAAATAGAACTGATGATGTACTGTACCCATCCAGTAAAATGGATGCGCTGTATGATGATTCAGATATTTATAATCTGGACTATTCGATTAATAATATCGGCAGTTTGTCTAAATCTCTAAGTTTCCAGATTTACGATTCACAAGTTCAACACCCCATGTCTACTTTTTATCGAATTTCATCAGGCACTGATTCTGTTAATGAAGTAATCAGTTATCTTGAGACTCATACTCAGGGTATTAAGATTATGAACAGCTTTAATGCAGGTAACTCTCTTGAGGTAAACCTTGGTCTGGATGCCAGCATTAGAAACTGGGATGGCACCTATGAAGGCAACGGAACCAGATCAGGTATTACCGGTAGAAAAAGTATTGATGATGTCGACACACAAAATAGCGCTGTGTTTGCAGAGTTAAATAAAAAATATGACAAAACCAGCGTTAAAGCCGGTGTACGTTATGATGATACAAGCATAAAAACTAACGGAACTGTGGGCCAGCCTGATAATGATTACAGTTATTTCAGTGCAAATGTTTTTACAACATTTCAGGCAAGTGATAGTACAAAATATTTTGCAGGTGTAGGTCAGGCATCACGGGTACCTGATGCAAGAGAGCTTTACTTTATTGGCTCAGACAACACGGTTGTTGGTACACCGGACCTGAAAGAAACAACTAACCTTGAATTAGATATGGGTATAGAAAACAGATATGATAGTTTTAATATTAAAACCAAAGTATTTCATAGCTGGTTAACCGATTATATTTATTATAATTCAAGCGTTCCCACAAATAGATTTGAAAATATTGATGCTACTATCTATGGTTTAGATGTAAGTGGTGCTTATTATTTTAATGATGAGTTTAGTCTTGATTTTGGTGCAGCATATCAGCGCGGACAGAAAGACGAGGCACTTGCTGGACAGACCAATACAAATCTCGCAGAGATTCCGCCGCTTAAAGCAAACCTGGCACTTAACTATGACTACGGTCTGAAAAGCACCGCCTCTATCGAACTGGTAGCTGCTGATGCGTGGAGTGACTTTGATGGTGATAATGGTGAACAGGATATTAGTGGTTACGGCGTGGTTAATCTAAAAGCTAAACACGCTCTTGGTAAAGCTATGGAACTAACCGTGGGTATAGATAACATCTTTGATAAGGCCTATGCTGTTAGCAATACCTATAAGGACTTAACCCTGCTGTTTGATGGAGCAGGTGATGTTATGCTAATGAACGAGCCTGGTACTTATTATTACGCGAATCTGGCATACAAGTTCTAACTTGAATAACTTAAGTCAAATGTAAAAAACAAATGACTTAAGCTTATAAATAAGATAAAGACACCCACTCTATATAATCTAAATGTATATTGTGGGTGTCTTAACAACACTTTAACAACAGCGTTTTTACAATAACACCAGACACTGCCCTGTCGCAATGTTTCTACTGCTGATGTTGGTAGTAGGCTTCACATGCCGAGTAAATTAAAAACATTTTCCTCCGAGTAAAAACTCTTAAGTGATTTTATATAAGAGTTTACTCTACCCCCGATAACATTGGTGATTCTTCGCCATATTGAAGATTTAATAATTTTGTCGATGCATACCAGCGATACCCGTGAGTTAGTATAAACAGATTGTCATACTCATTATGACTGATGTTTGGCATGGCGGGCCCGCCCGCCAGTTCAATCATCTGCGGTACGGTGTTGCTATGCCCTGCAACAATCACTGTTTGTCCCCGATGATTAGAGAATATATCGTCAATGGTCATTTGAGGATCTGCAATTTCTGTCATAGAAATTGCCAATGCATTAGACAATGGTGTTACCGTAAGCCGGGTTCGATTCGCTCCACTGTGATAAATGGCTGTTATAGCGGCTTTCTCTGCAACATGAACCAGTTCACTCGCCCTGTCTGTACCCGCCTGTGTTAAAGCATCATTATCTCCATCACGGTCCGCATGGCGAACAAAAATTATGGTAGTGATGCTGAAGCAATACCACCAACATAAAATAACAATGACACTAATCGAAACTATACTAACTGGATAAATTATTTTTCTATTCATTATGTTCTCTCTATTGATTCACATAAACGATTGAGCCTTTATTCAAGTCAATATACTGACTAGCATCCACCTTAATTCTCAAACATGAAGCGTATTATAAAATACGAAATTTCAGGCTAACTGCAAAATACAATTAACCAACGTATCGCAACTCTAATTAATTTAACTAACAACAATTTCCTTTAAAGTTTTCTTCAAAGATTATCTATTTTCTATACATACGGACAACATTATCAGCAGGCGACCCAGAACATTCAAGCAACTCGCGGGGTGCATATGTATATTGCTTGCCGGTTTCAGTGCTGTTGTTTAAACCACTTCAGTAAGATCGTAAACTTGCTGTAGATGGTTAATGCTAAGAATATGCTTATTAGATTATTTTTTAAATTTTCACGTTAGGTGTAATTTTAAATATCATTTAATTATCCTCCCTGAATATTTTAATTAAACATCAGTTATTTGAGAATAAACAACGTCACCATCTCAACTGATGAAACATTTATATAGACGTAATACATCCTGGCACATCGTAACGTGGTGTAAACCAGTGATTTGAGTAAGTCTATGTAGGAATAATCTGAATTTAAAATTTATAGGGTAAAATCTTTTCCCTCTGCTTTAATATACCTAAAATAAGCACGGGTCCTGACCAGAAGTTTACCGAAGTTTGAATTAACTACCCCATCTCCGAACGCAACAATGAAATAACCGCCTTGATGATGAACGATGATGTTGGTAAATTCATTCTGACTGACAATAAAAAACGCTTCTCTGAAGGTGCGAAACGAGTTAAAGAGGTGACCTCCAAACACAGGAACCACGATGTTAGTAAAACCATGGCTCGACTACTGGATTATAAAAACTCCAGAACAAAGCGTTAATTTTTAAATAGCAGGGTCACGTAAGTTGTGCCCCTGCATTTAAAATCCATAAACAATATAAACACAGCCATCACAATATATTTTAAGGGTTTTGCTCTAAGCACTTCCCTGCCGCAATGTTTCTATTGGCGGTGTTGAGAGCACACTTCGCGTGCCGAGTATTCCGGCGCTGACAACAATGACGATACCGCTGAGCAAGCCGGTTATAGCAACTGTGATATCGAATGTATAATCAAACTTGAATATGTAAACAGCGAGCAACCATGCAAGTGATGTTGCTGCCAGACCGGCGAGTAATCCGGAGATTGCACCGAGCAAACTAAACTCTGCGAATAAACCAAGCATCAGGGTTTTTCTGCTGGCACCGAGTGTGCGCAATACCGCACTTTCGAAACGCCTCTCATCCTGATTTGACTGAATAGCAGCATACAACACTGCCAGCCCGGCCAGCAGGGTGAACAGAAAAACAAACTCTACCGCGAGAGAAACGCGATCGATAATACCGCGAACACGTTGCATAATGATCTCGATATCGATCAACGTAACGTTGCTAAATTCTCGTACCAGCTTACCTAACTGCTGGCGCTGTTCGCTGTTCAGATAAACACTGGTAACCCAGTTAGCCGGTTTGCCTTCTAACACGCCGGGGGGTAATACAGTGAAGAAGTTAACATTAAATGTGTCCCAGTCGACACTGCGCAGGTTACTTATTGTCAGATCAATTTTTGAGCCATTGATATCGAAGCTAACCACATCGTTTACCTGTAACCCTAATGTTTCCGCCAGTCCGCTCTCCAGTGATAACAGTGGCTGACCATGATCTTGCTGGTTCCACCACTGACCTGAGACTACTTCGTTATCCTGTTGCATTTGCTCTGCCCAGGAAAGGTTGAACTCACGGGTAACAAAACGTTTTGCACGTTCGTTCTGATAATTTGAGCTGTCTACTTTCAGGCCATTAACCTCAACAAGACGCGCACGCACCATTGGATATAAACGTGTCTTTTTTACCCCTAGGGTGGTAAAAAAGTTTCTTATCTCGTCGACCTGATCAGTTTGCACATTGATAATAAAATAGTTCGGTGCATCCGCTGGCAGGCTTTTTTGCCAGCCATCGAGAAGATCGGATCTTACCGTTGATAATAACAGCAGCACCATAATGCCGAGGCCAAAGGCAACGATCTGTATGACGCTACTGCCCGGGCGGCGCGTTATATTTGCCAGACCAAAACGCCAGGCAATTCCCACTCGTGCACGTTGGCGATTAAGTAACAGGATGAGCAGGTATGCACCCGCAGCCAGTGTAATCAAGGTTAATAAAATACCACCGATGACGAAAGCAACCAGCTGCAGATCACCAATTTGCCAGTACAGCAGCAGTGACATACAGGTGATAACTGCGATATAAATCGTCCATACGCTCACTGACTGTTTGGGTATGTCTTTACGCAGTACGTGCAGCGGCGGCACCCTGTGCAGTGACAACAGGGGTGGCAGCGCAAAACCGATCAGCATAATAATGCCGGTTGCATAACCCAGTATCAGCGCCTTCCATGAGGGAGGTGGCAGTTGCGTCAGTACCAGTTTATCCAGCATTTCGGTGATCACCAGCTGGGTCAGTGCACCCAGCAGACAGCCGATTGTGCTGGCCAGTAAGGACAGCCATAACATCTCCAGGGTAAAAAGTTTGATAATGGTTTTCTGTGAGCTACCGAGACAGCGCATCATGGCACTGGTATTGAGGTGCCGGGTGCTGAATCGATTGGCAATTGTCGCCACCGCGACACCGGCGAGCAATACGCTAATGAGTGCAGCCAGGCCAAGAAACTGCCGTGCGCTCTTTAATGCGGTATTGAGTTCTGGTCGACCTTCTTCAACGCCGATAATTTGTTCACCTGGCTGCAATTGATCTTTAATAACATCATGGTAATCATTAATAGACTCACTGTCTCCGGCGATCAATACCCGGTAACTGACCAGTGCGCCAGTGCCTATCAAACCGGTTGCATCAAGGTCTGCACTGTTCATCATTACCCTTGGCGCTACACTGAACAGGTCTCCGGCACGATCCGGCTCATAACGGATGATCTTACGTATTGTGAACGATACCTCGCCTAGTTTTATGCGGTTCCCGATTTCGAGCTTGAGTAATTGCAGCAACCGTGCCTCGACCCAGAGCTCACCGGGGGCCGGAATACCGGTAGTGGCTTCGTCTGCACCAAAGGCACTATCACTAACTCGCAGCACACCACGCAGAGGATACCCCTCACTCACCACTTTGACTTCTGCGAGCTGGAAAGACTCGTCGGCAAACAGCACGCTGCGAAACTGCTGCGTGGTGGTCACCCTGAAATTACTGGATCGTGCCCCAATGATGTAATTGTTAACATCCGCACGCCTTGAGCTAATAACAAGATCACCTGCAATCAGTTCGGCTGACTGCATTTTTAGCCCACGCTCGATACGATCGGTGAAAAAACCTACAGCGGTAATACTGGTAACCGCGATGATCAGTGCTATGGCGAGGATTGTTAATTCTCCTCCACGCCAGTCGCGCCACAACATGCGCCATGAATTATTCCAGAAGAAACTGATGCCTGGATTGCGTTTTGGCGGGGATTGACGATGCATGTGTTTTTGCTGCGACCTGTCGTTGCTTGTTGTCATCTACTAACCTTCGTCCTTCAAGCGGTCTTGCGTAAGCAGGCGCCCGGCTTCCAGATTAAGCTGTTCGCTGCATAAGCCTGACAGTTTCACATCGTGTGTCGCCATGATGAGGGTTGTTCCCAGCTCTGAATTTAACTCGAACAATAAATCAATAATGCGTCTTCCGGTTTTACTGTCGAGGTTGCCGGTTGGTTCATCGGCGAACAGGCAGCGTGGTTTGGTCGAAAATGCGCGTGCGATGGCGCAACGCTGTTGTTCACCACCTGAGAGCTGGTTTGGATAATGCTGAAAACGCTCCTCCAGACCGACCCGTGCCAGCAGTTCTTCAGCCGTCTTGCGGGGATGTGGCGCCTGTGCCAGTTCGAGCGGTAACATGACGTTCTCCAGAGCAGTCAGGCCAAACAGCAGCTGAAAATTTTGAAACACGAAACCGACACTTTCTGCGCGTAACGCCGCGCGGCCGTCTTCATCAAAATCATTGAGATTGTTACCGTCGAGTATCACCGCGCCCTGTGTCGGCGTATCAAGCCCGGCAAGCAGGCCTAACAGTGTGGTCTTTCCCGAACCTGAAGCGCCCAGTATGGCAAGCGAAGTACCCGCTTCTACCGTAAAGCTGATATCATCTAACAATGTTAAAATCCCATTACGGGTCGATACCTGCTTACCTAACTGACGAGCCTCTACAAACGTTTTTGCAACCTTGTTCATCATGATAAAAATTTACTCCGCTTATCTTCTCTCAACTATTTTGCCTGTGCTGCAAACCATGCTATTGACTGTTAGCATTGTCTTCGGTTCCCTACTTGCAGTAAACCCTGATTTATATGCCGCAGACAAAACACCACAAAACATTCTCGTATTAGGTGACAGTCTTAGCGGTGCCTTTGGCCTGAATTCTGATGATGGCTGGGTAGCGTTGCTGCAACAGAAAATCAGCCGTCAAAAGTATGATTACCGTGTAATTAATGCCAGTGTAAGTGGTGATACTACACGTACGGGTCTGGGGCGTATCCAGTCAGCACTGCAAATGCATTCACCATCAATTGTTATCATCGCGCTAGGTGGAAACGACGGCCTGCGTGGTTTACCTTTCAGGGAAATTGAAAATAGTCTGAGAAAACTAATCCAGCATTGTCAAACACAGGGTGCACAGGTTTTACTCGTCGGGGTCCGACTGCCGCCCAATTATGGTGCTGCCTACAATCAGAAGTTTGCCGAAATCTATATACGATTAGCGGATAGTTTTCAGATTCCGCTGGTAACAAAGATGCTAGACAAGGTCGCCGAAAACAGACAATTGATGCAAGCTGACGGTATGCATCCCAAAGCAGAAGCACAGCCGCAGGTAATGGAAAACATCTGGGCAGGTTTAAAACCACTGTTATAACCATAATTTAAGGTTGTTTTACTTATTCCTGCTTATCGGTATATTTATGTTTATCGATTCTCCGCCAGTTCGGTAAAAATTTGTATGTATTCATCGGTTTTGTTTTTGAAGAAAGTTTTCTGATTAGCACTCGCCTGATTGATTATCTCGACAGTTAACCGCGCAATGATTTTTTTGTTAATCTCAGATATAACCTTAAGCTGTGGCTGGTCGTTGATACTAAACCGCTTAAAAAATTGCTCTAATTGTTTAGATTTTACTTCTTCAGACTCTGAAGTCTTCAGAATCTCTTGAATACTACGTTGCCATAAACGCCTTTGATCCAGTCTTAACAATGCGCTGTTATTCAATTCAGTTGCGGCTTTTTCTATGGCACGCTCCTGTTCTTCGGATATATATCCCAGCCAGTTTTCGTAAGTATCTAATGTGGTTTCGGTATATTGATCAATACGCTCGTCGTTATAAAGATCGACATATTCATCATAAAAATCTTCATTTTTATCTTCGATGCTCGCAAACAGTTCTTCCTGCTGCTCAGCGCTCAAAAGGGGTAATAATTCTGCCATCTCTTTATTGAGCTTTACCTCGAGTGACTGCCACAACAGTTGTATCGTCGCTATGTGTTGCAAAACGAGTTTTTCATTCAGTGGCGATTGAATATCTTTCTGAAATGTGCGCAACAACTCGGCATATTGTGTAAGTTGTGTATTGCGGTGCCAGTTGACGAGTGAACCCGTGCGCTGTCTGAGCTTCTCTTCGAGCACTTCATCCAGTGAAACCATACCTTCTACATATGAAGGTATAAGGTAATCGAGACGATTATAAATCGTTTTTAATGAACACGCGACAAGAAGCATTATGAGCGAAATAATTAATAGCGGTCTTCCTTGTAACATGAGCATTCTTTGTCTTTAAGTAGAATAAGTTTAAGAATAATTTTTATGAACAGATGTTCTCTGGATTTAAAGAAGTCGAATTTTGTTTATTTGACTCAACTCTATTTCGACCGTTAGATTTAGCGAGATATAATGCTTCATCTGCATCATTAATAATTTCAGAAATACTTAATGAGTCTTGCGCATGATAAGTCGTTATTCCCTGACTAATCGTTATATATTTTTCAACTTTGGAGAAAGCATGCTCAATATTTTCATTAATAACAGCATCACGAATAATATTAGCAACCTGCCTTGCACCTTCTAACTCTGTAGAAGGTAAAACAATTACAAACTCTTCTCCACCATATCTAGCTATAAAATCAATAGATCGCGGTAATGCCTCGCTCATAACTTTAGCTACAGAAGTTAGACACTGATCGCCTTTTAAATGGCCATAATTGTCATTATATAGTTTAAAATAATCGATATCGATCAATATCAACGAAAAACAGGTGCCAAGACGAGTGGATCGAGCGTATTCATCATCTATAAACGCATTAAATTTGCGTCGATTAAATAACCCGGTTAACACATCTTGTTCTGAGCAGTCTTTTAACTGAACATTCAAGGCTGATAATTCTCTGGTTCTCTCATTCACCGTTTGTTCCAGACTTTCAATTATTTGTTGCAGTGTTTTAGAGTAAACACGCAACTCCAATTGAACCTTACGGATACGCAGTACAACAATGACTGATAACATGCTCGCAATTACAGCAACAACTGTAACAGCTTGTATATTTCTTTTCTTAATAGATAAAAGAGAGTGATTGCTCTTTTCTGTTAACCTGGCAATTTTATTCTGTTCGATCGTAACCAGCTGCCCTAATGACCTGATTAATTTTTCCTGACCCGGCAAAACAACATCATATAGAATATTCTTAGCGCGTAATTTGTTCGCTTTTAAACCCATCATTGAAAGCTCTACTGCTGATCTCTGTGCGGGCAATATCTTAGATATTGTTTCATCATTTCTTTTAACTATACTTTGCTCTTCTTCGGTTAACGGCAGAGTTAATAATTGCATTCTTAGTGATGTAAATTGACCGGCATACGAATCAAGCTGCATATTCAGATCATCTTTCTTAAAATAATCTTCTGTGTCAATGATTTCTAATGTAATGCGAGTCCGGGAACGAGCCAGTTCCATTAGCTCGCTATTTATCTGCATCTTTTTACTTTCAATCTCGCCTTCAGATAAGACGACTTCAAGTTGATTTAAAAATTCGTTATATGAATAAGAAATAAAAAAAACGAGCGATAAGAAGCCTATAACAATAAATATCGACATAGACACTAAACTGCTACTTTTTGAATAAATATCACTAATAAGTTTTCGTTTTTTCATAAAGAAATATTATTTTCGATGCATCCGTTTCACGTCATTTAAAATATTATAAACGCCTTGTCTAACATATGTTATAGCCTAATATTAGACTTTTTGAATAAGTCAGTGTAGTACAAATTCAGTAAAAGCTTTATCACGTGCCTGTTATTTGAATATTGTGATAACTTGTGAGCTTAGCTTCTGATCTAACCTATTTACAATCAGCACCATAATCGGTTTTCTATAAACAATACAGTGAATTCTATGGCACCCCCCCTTAATTACACCTTGATTTTTTTAAACTGAAGCACGCAAAACACACCTGCTTACTGACAGTAGCAATAAAATCAGGGTCTAAAACCAGCATCAAAACCCAGTTTCCACTAATATTGAAAATCATGTAACATAGCGCTTTCAGCTCATTCTCACGTTGATAAGTCAAAAAATATAGATAAATATAGAAGTATATCGTAAACGTAGTAGATAATATTGAAGGTAAAAACATGATAATCAGTAATATGGAAATTATTCCAGGAAAACGAATACAGGAGCACCTGGGCCTGGTACAGGGCAGTACCGTGCGCACCAAACATCTGGGCCGAGATTTAATGGCTGGCATAAAAAACATTTTTGGTGGCGAATTACTCGGTTATACCGAACTGTTACAGGAAGCCAGAGAAGAAGCAGTAAATCGTATGAAGCAACAAGCCGCGTCGGTAGGTGCAAATGCGGTTTTGAATGTGCGTTTTTCAACTTCATCCGTGACTCAGGGAGCCGCAGAATTATTTGCCTACGGAACAGCGGTTATTCTGGAGTAAGCCATGTTTGATTTAGTCATATTAGCCACACTTCTCGGTCTGGGATATTTCTTTGGTCGTTACTATGAAAGCCGACATTACAAATCTATTTTTAGACGTGAAGCGGAATATCGAAATATTTTAGTGGTTGCCAGTCGAATTCCCCCTGTTACAGAAAAGCCAAATGCGTCATTACTTGTTATGGGCAGCGTAGTTATTTCTGTTGACTATTTCAAACGTTTTTTAGCATCACTACGCTCACTAATTGGTGGTCGTGTAATCTCATATGAAAGTTTATTAGACCGAGCTCGACGAGAAGCTGTTTTACGAATGAAAAAACAGGCCAGTACAATGGGAGCCGATAAAATATTCAATATCAAATACGAAACCGCATCTATTTCAAAAAACGCACGGGGCGGTATCGGTTCCATAGAAGTTCTTGCATACGGCACTGCATTTATTCCTGTTAAAAGCTAGAAGATATTGTTGTGAAATATCGCAATCCAGCTATACCTGAAGGTATAAATACAACAGAAACAAATCCGTTAAAAGAATTTGTTTTTTTAACGTCAGTTGTTATTGCATGCATTATTATTATCACCACTATTCTGGCTTTGTTGATTGATTCTGCAGCCGAAATCATACCATTTGAGTTTGAAGTGGCAATCTCTCAAGATATCGCAAAAACCTTAAATAATGAACACAATAAAGTAGACGATTATCTACAGGGTCTTGCGGACCAAATTATTCCACACATGAACTTACCTGAAGACATGAAAATACAGGTGCATTATGTGGATAAGGATGTGGTTAATGCCATGGCAACACTTGGCGGACATGTGTTGGTGTACAGAGGATTACTTGAGAAACTGCCTAATGAGAACGCGTTGGTTATGTTGCTTGGTCATGAAATCGCCCATATTAAATTACGTCATCCGGTTAAAGCCCTTGGTAAAGGTGTGACAATTAGCTTAATATTGAGTGCCGTTTTAGGAAGTTCATCGGATTCTGTTAGCGAGCTTATTAATGATACCAGTATGTTAACCATGTTAAGTTTTAGTCGTGACCAGGAACAGGCTTCAGATAATGTAGGCATTAAAGTTTTAAACTCTTATTATGGCCATGTTCAGTCTGCAACAGATTTATTTCAAACATTTAAAAGCGAACATAAAAAAGCAGGTGTTAATGTTCCTCAGTTTTTAAGCACTCACCCCGATATAGAAAGCAGAATAGAGCATTTAAATAATATGGCTAAAAAACAAAACTGGATTCAGCAAGGCACTATTAATTCTATACCCGAGCACATATTCAAAAGAATAAAAATAGCGCCAGAGACTGTCACCAGTTTTGAATAATATATAAATTCATGCAATTTAATTTATGCCACAATTAATTACAATCAGAGCATAACTGTTTAAATCCACTAAAGACAACTATAGTTAAATTAGTAACCTGAGTAGAGTAAATACAGGTGCTTTGAAAAAAGCACTACTAAAGAGACACGTGTATTAAAAAACCAAACTATGTACACCTGATATGACAAAAAACATATTTTACATTATTATATTAATGTTCTGCTTTATCACGGAGGGTTTTATGAGCGGCATGGCATCAACTTCGGTATATTCTAAATATTATACATTTTATATAGACACTGGCATTAGAGTATCGCTAGCGCCGCCTCCCGTTATAGAGGGAATAGATGTGGATAATAGCCATTATATTTCTGATTATTTTGACGGAAAGGAACAGGGATTACTTGAGACCGCCGCTAATTATATGGCGTTGATAGATCTATGGGTTGAAGATGAAATCAGTACTTACAAAACACCTCTCACAGATATTTATTCTAAAAAAGCAAGCTCTGAATTATCTTATATCTGTAATCTTAGAGGTGATTCAGATACAGGAGAACAACGTATTACACTAAGCCTTAAATATGAATTAACAGAAAAAGCAACTCAACTGTTACAGGAGCGGCTCTGTTTATGGAAGGAAAAATATTTATCAAAACAACTAATCCCTGTTGAAATTAAAAATTATAAAAACATGACTGAGGAAACTTCATTTGGCAGCTTTACTGCCATGGGTGGTAACCTAAGAAGTGATATTGCCTTAAAATGGGGTGAATACCAGCTCAATAGCCTGAAAAAATGGATACCCGCAGTAGAGTTGGCCGTAAAAAAAATTGAAAACAAATTTAAAGTTAAAATAATCTCTTCACAGACTGTGGATCAGAATAATAA
>JAPHRB010000137.1 GCA_026197015.1 Gammaproteobacteria bacterium
GTGCATCAATTGGTTCGCCAGGCACCCCTGGTGTTGGCATCATTATTCTTGCCATGGTGTTAGAAACAGCCGGTATACCAACTGCTGGCATTGTTCTAATTCTTGGCGTAGACCGTATTCTTGATATGAGTCGCACAGCTGTCAATGTATGCGGCGATCTGGTTGCAGCTAAGCTAATGAATCGCTGGATGATTAAAACTGAAATGCTTGACTCACTCACACCTGAGCCAGTAATAGAAAAATAAGATTACAACTTTTATCTAAATAAAAAACCGTAAATACCGCTAATAAAATTTAAAATGGTTATTTTATTTGCAGGAGTAGATTAAATAACAAGTATAAATATCCATTAGAATCAATGATATTTTTTCACTATACATCAGGTGATTTACAAGAAATTAATCTGATCGTATATTAATAAGTCTTTAATCTATTTAATAACCATGTCTAATTATGTTATTTTTTTTCGAATTCCATGAAAAACATATCCTGATATAAAACCAACAACTAATAACGCCAGAATCAATATAATACGTGACATCTGCAATTTCCAGAAAAGAAAATTTATACGACAATTTCTGAGTTTTGCAGAATAAACAATATTATAAATGCTACACCAATCAACCCTATCGTCAGGTGATATTTTTCTAAAAATGTTTTTTTAATCATAACAAAAATCACCTATAATAAATTTTTAATACATAAGTTAATCTATCTTTAAATTAACTTATAAAGTTAAAATATGCGGCTCCACTCAATTTTCGTCAGGCGCCCGCAAATTCGATATCTCCAGATTTAGAATCACCAGGTTTAATATCTCTTGGCACGATACCGCGTAACAATCTACCAAGAATATCGGAACCCGTAATTACACGTTTTTCATCAGACCAGATAAGAATAATATCATTTTCAATAACATCATCAACTTCAGATTTGGGGTATACCCTTAAACCGGATAACACCTTACCAAGTAAGGTATTCGCATCCTCAACTATAATAGGTCGATGGCAATAAATATGTGGATTAATGGTTTCTACATTAAACAGGGCAGCACGCAGAAAAGCATTTGCATTTAATACCATACAGGGTTGATTTTTCTCATCTGTAATAATCACCCACTTCTTAGCTGAACTATTTACCTCAACTAAAAATGGGTCCTCAGCCCTGCCCTCAAACTCGGGAAATACTGGAACACCATTTTTTGTTGGTAGACTTATCACACTCTCAGGATCGACATACTCACCTTCGTTTGTAACATTTATGTCATCAAGGGCAAGAAAATTCATAGCTCCAATACCTTCCAGCCTGTCGATATCCGATTCTTCTGCTTCAATATGTTTGCGAATCAAAGTACGTAAATCACGTTCTCCGAAATAACGAATACCCTCTTTACCCAGCCACACATGTAATATCAAAGCACTGGGTTTAGCGACCGGATAAAGAATAAACTGGTAAATACGTAACAGTGGCGCCAATAACGCTCCCATTTTCATGGCGTGTCGCGAGAAATAAGCCTGGGGAAAAATCTCCCCCATAAACGTGATAAGAATGGTCGAGAATAAAAAAGCAGTCACGCCGGCCATCACAGAATTAGACAATAGGGTCAGTAATACATTAATAGAAACATTACCCCAGAGTATGGTAGTTAGTAAAAAATTGAAGTCTTTGCGTAATGTCAGGATCTTCAGTGCATTAGCATTTCCAGTAGAGGCTTCTACTTCTAAACGTAAACGACTAATACCGAGTAATGCCAGATTAAGACCAGAGAACATTGCCGACTGAGTAATACAAAACAGGATGCCTATCCACACTAGAACATTTACAGTCAATGTTTCCATTTATAGTTTCCCAATTATTTATTCGAATAACGTATACTTTAACGTCAAGCATAAACTAATAGTAGAAAATTAAGCGCATTATGGAACACTGGACTGAATACTCACGCTTTTTAATCGCCCTGTTCGTTATCCTCGACCCATTTGCAGCCGTACCCATCTTTTTAGTACTGACTAAAGGTTATAGTTCCTCTGAACGCAACAGAATCACTAATATTTCCGCGCTCACGGTATTCATTGTGCTGGTTGTCTCAGCTCTAACCGGCGAAGCTTTATTAATAACCATGGGCACAAGTCTGGCATCGTTTCGTGTAGGTGGGGGTATTGTGCTTCTCATGATGGCTTTGTCTATGTTGCGCGCGCAACCAGATGCGGTGAGGTCTACCCCTGAAGAAGAAGCCGAAGCAGAAGACAAACATGCCATAGCTGTGGTGCCATTAGCCATTCCCTTAATGGCCGGCCCTGGTTCCATCAGTAATGTCATTATTCAAATGCATCGCTCAAATGCAGAATTTCACGTTGCACTGGTTATTATTTGCATAGCCCTGGTATGCATGTCTATCTGGATAGTATTTCGCATGGCTGGAAAAATCGGTAAACTTTTAGGGCAAACCGGACTCAATATTATTAATCGTTTATTTGGTTTGATTCTGGCTGCCATTGCGATAGAAATTATGGCCAATGGTCTCAAGCAGCTCTTTCCCGCTCTTGGCGGTTAGATTTGTTCATACGTTCGGAATAGGCTGTAAGGATATGTCCTTACAGCCTATCAAAATTTTCATTTTTGAATTTATTCATACTATCTACTTTCAATATTTTTAACTACCGAATTGTGTAAAACTCAACGCGACATAAATACCATACCCTGCCAAAAGTATCCCGCCTTCCAGTCGCCCCAAACGATTACCCGTATATAAAAACACTAGTAACAATAATGACGCACCCAGCATAACCCATTGGTCAAATTGCAGAATTCGTGCGTGTACAGGTAATGGCTGAAGAAGAGCCGATACAGCTAATATTCCCAGCAAATTGAATATATTACTGCCTAGAACATTTCCAACGGCCACATCTGCGTGGCGACGTAATGCAGCAATAACAGAAATAGAAAACTCAGGAAGAGATGTGCCAACGGCTACCAGGGTCAATCCAATAACTGCCTCAGAAACATTAAAGTGCTCTGCAATACCAATGGCCCCAATAAGTAATACCTGTGAACCCGAAATTAACAGTAGTAAACCAACAATCACTGTAGCCACAGTCCACAGACCTGATTTTGGTAAGGTAGTTAGCTCTTCTGATTCCGCTATATGAACTTCTGCTGAAGGTACAGCGTGACTACGCTCACTCAAATAAGCCCAGATCAAATAACATACTAACGTTATTAAGAGTAACAAAGCACCAACAAGCCCCAATGAACCACTACTAACCAGGACCACAAATAAAATACTAGCCACCACGACTGTAACTGCATCCCGGCGCAGTACCAACGGTTTTACTGCAAGAGGAGTAATGAGTGCACAAGTCCCTAAAATTAGCAAAATATTACCAATATTGCTCCCCACGACATTACCTATTGCAATGTCAGGCTGGTGATTTAATGCTGCTTCTACAGAAACTACCAGCTCTGGCGCCGAGGTGCCGAAACCTACGATAACAATTCCACTTAACAATGGAGAAATGCCAAGGCGTCTGGCTGAAGTTAATGAACCTCGAATCAACGCCTCACCGCCAACAGTGAGTAAAGCGACACCAAGCGCTAAAATAAGAAAGTTCATCATAATAAAGGCTTCATATATTACGTTTTAATGAGCAGCGAAAGATCTCCACATTAAACCTGACAACCAAGTTTGTCGTTACCGTCTGTTTAATACAGAATAGAATGCTAAGCACACATGCAAATTTACTGGCAATGTTTTATTAATAGAACCTTAATTAATGATACGAGTCGCCTAACTTTACGTTAAGCATATTCCCCATGGAAGTCGATATAAAAATACATATTTTTACGTTGTTTTCTAGCCAGAAAATATTTTCAACCTTAAAATAAATCTAGCCGTGTTATTAGCTGCTTTTTTCTAATTCACTATTTTCTGTTTCAGGCATCTGCACTTCAGAGACCACATTCAATTCATTAAGCAGTGTCATCGCTTTAATCATTTGACGAGCCATTCGACGGATACGACTATTCTGTTCCAGAATATCAATCATACCCTGCACAGGTATACGCAACTCTGCTCCAGCGAGTAGCAAAGCTTTTTTTACATCATCATAAATATTTTGCACCTGCTGCAGCTGGTTTTCACATTCTAAAATAGAAAAATCTTTTTCATCCGGGTTAGCCATGTTTAACAGGCTAACCACCTCAGCACGAAAATGAGAAAGTTCCGCTGCCAGTTTTTCATCTTCCAGCAATTCCAGTTCACTCTGAGCTTTAACAACTAACATTGCCTGATCTGCACAGGCCAGAAAATGCTGTTCCGCTCTCAGCACCTTAGCCAGTTGTTCTGCTACATCACCACTGAGTAATCCTTTGCCCAGGTGTGTTATAAATTCTGCTACCGCAGTGGATAATTTTTTTACAACGATATAATCCGATTTAAAGCGTTTACCGGGTTTAGAATCTGTACTTAACGCTTCCAGTGCCATACGTCTTGTTATACTTGCAATACGTGATAATTCAAGCGCCAGAGCATTCAGGGCCAACATAGGGGAGACTGCAACGGTTTTATCAAGATACCTTGCACGCCCTTCGGTTTCTTCCTGGGTAACAAAACGTGCTTCGAGAAAGTGTGCAAGTCTGCCAGTCATGGGCCACATTATAAGAACACCCAGAATATTAAATACTGTGTGAAATAAGGCGAGCGTGACAGCAGGTATTTCTTCAAGACCAAATAGTTCACTCGTTGTTTTCACAATCAAAAATAGTATGGGTAAAGTAAATAAGGCGACCAGCCCGGTAACAAAATTAAAAATCACATGAGCTGCTGCCACACGTTTTGCGCTAGAAGTTGCACCGATAACCGCGAAAGCGGCGGTTGAAGTGGTGCCGACATTTGCACCAATAACCATAGCGGCGGCTGCGTACAAACCCAACATACCACCAGTCGCGGCGGTAAGTGTAATGGCAATGGCCGCACTTGATGACTGTGTAAGAACCGTCATAAGAAAACCAATACCAAAAAATAAAAATACACCGGTTAAACCATCCACCGTAAACTTGTTCAGATCAATCGCGGCAGCCATGCCTTCAAACGCTTCTTTTAGTACATCGATACCAATAAAGAAAAGCCCGAATCCTGCCAGCGCCAGACCCAGATATTTACGTCGACTTTCTCCTCCGGTCAGATGCAGAAGCATGCCAATACCAATTAACGGCAAAGCAAATGTTTCGACTTTAATATTGAACCCCATTATGGCCACCAGCCAGCCGGTCATAGTAGTGCCAATATTGGAACCATAAATAATACCCAATGCCTGGTACATCGTGAGTAGACCCGCATTAACAAAACCAATGGTCGCCACAGTAACTGCACTGGATGATTGAACGATAGCCGTAATGCCTGTCCCGGTGATAATACCGCGGATCGGTGAACGGGTTGATTTTGCCAGCAAACCGCGCAAGGTGTGACCCGCTGCCGTCTTCAGGCCATCGGTAATCATGGTTACCGCCAGCATGAAGAGCCCCAGACCACCTGCTAACATACCTATGGTCATTAGATTCTGTTGCATAATGTTAAAGCATCCCCGAAAGTAACGTGGCTATCCCCAGGAAGGCGAAAAAGCCCACTACATCGGTGACCGTTGTCAGAATAATAGATGATGACTGTGCCGGATCCTGGCCCAGTGATGAAAGAATCACCGGAATAATGGCGCCTGAGAATGCAGCGCTAACCATGGCAATCACCATGGATGAGCCAATCACCAGCGCCAGCCCGATAGACGAACTCCAGACCAGCACTCCCAGCGCGGTCAGCACAGCGATAGAAACCCCATTAATAAATGCCGCACCCACCTCCTTCCAGGCAACACGTAACCACTGGCTGGTGCCAATTTCCCTCAATGCCAGGCCACGCATGGTAACCGCCAGTGCCTGTGCACCGGTGTTGCCAGACTGTCCCGCCACCACGGGTAGTAACACCGCCAGTGCGGTAAATTGTGCAATCGTGCTTTCAAACAGCCCGACCACCGAGGCTGCCAGAAAGGCAGTTAACAGATTGATTGATAACCAGGGCAGACGTTTACTGACCACAAAACGAATCGGTGACAGCGCGCGTTCGTCCCGACTTGCACCCACCATGGTGAGAATATCGATGCTGCTTTCTTCTCGCACCGCTTCCACTAAAGCATCATAGTGAATAATACCAATAAGACGACCTGTAATATCCAGCACCGGCAGATCAGTAATACGATGACTTTCCAGAAGCTCCACCACCTCTTCCCTGGTCGCTGTGGCGGTTACCATACTCGGCACAGGTTTCATTAAGTTAAGCAGTATATCCTCCGATTCGGCAAGCGCCAGACGGTGCATTTCAACCATACCCTGTGGTCGGCCTTCGCTGTTTATTATATAAAGTTGGCGAGTGAAATGAGGTTTAAATTTACGTATTCTGTGTAACACTTCCCTTACCGTGAGGTTTTCATTTAATAACAGAAAACGAGGGTTCATCAATGAGCCCGCACTATTTTCCGGGTACTGGACCAGGGTACTTAACTCACGTTGTCGATTACTGTCCACCAGCATTAACATTGGCTGGCGATTGTCATCAGATAATCTCGACAATACCCGGGCAGCATGTATCGGGTCACCACGCTGTAATACCTGCCGACAATTTTTTTCAGCCAGCCGTTGTAATACCAGGCCGGCTACATCCAGCACTAAACTATCCCATAAACTAATCATATCAATAGCAGGCAGTGTCTGTAACAATTCAACAATATCGTCCACGGGTAATTGATTTACCGCCTGTTGTGCAGCTTGCGGATGGCGCTGCAGAAAATCCTGGTTCAGGGCATCCACAGCGTACATTGCGTTAGCGCTCATTTTCATCCCCTCTGCCATTTCTGGCTATGCCCAGCACACTATCTAACAGTTGCGCCAGACTAAGCCAGTAAAGCCCCGCCAGAGACAACATATTTTCAAGTGGATCATTCATAAGCATGCCATCAGATTCACCTAAGGTTTCCTGCAGATAACTGTAATCTAGCGCACCGATCAAAGTGCCATCCCGTTCCACCATGGGTAATCTGCGATGCGTTTTCCAGCCGGGGTGTAACAACAGTGAAGATGCGTTGACGTGTGCCGGGATCGACAGTGTTTTTCGCTTCATGATATCCCGCAACAGGATATGGTGACTCGTGATAAAAAGTTTACCCAGCTCAACGACGCCGCTTAACTTGTGTGCATCGTTCACAATATAGATGTCACAGGCAAGCGTATGTTCAACATTTTCAAAACGTCGAATAGCATCAGCAACCGTTATATTTTCTGGTAACAGGTCAACCACCGGGTTCAAAAGCGCACCCGCCGATGTGGGTGAATAGGCCATGTATCGTCGCAACTTACTGCGAGATTTATCTGATAAAAGTGCCAGCAATTCAGCTTGTTTAGTGCTCGAGAGTAAACGGTAAATTCGGGCAAGTGATATGGTGGGTAACACACTCACCAGTTTTGCCATCAGGGCATCTGAAAATATTGAAAAACAGGCAACTGCTTTCTCTGGCACCATAGATGCCAGTACAGGTGAACAAATCTGCAATGGTAATGCATTAAACAGAGCCACCACATGTTCAACGGGCACCTGCTCAAGAACACGTGCTGCTTCATTGGGGTAAGATATGAGAAATTCTCGGGATAACGGATTATCGACTTTCACATCAACTCCCCTTCTCAATGATCATGGTAACCTGCTCATCAAATATTTTTGCAGGCATATCAACAGTGCCGCTTTCGGTTTCAATAATAACCCGTGACATCATGATATTCATCAAGCGCCCTTCAATATCACCAATACGCACCTTGTCACCTATCTGATAGATTTGCCGCAGCTGATTAGCGGCAATAATATTACTCACATGCGTACGCGCTCCCAGACCAAATGCCAGTGCTATTCCACCTAACATAGCAGCAAGCACAATCCCCGCGATAATCGACAGAAACATAATGTCGATACCAATTTGATCTATACCCAGAATAATGGCGAATAAAAGGATACTAATCTGTGCCGTTCGTGACAGCAGATCACCGTGAGATAAACCTGCTGATTCTGCGGCTGATGCCACCAGATCTCGAACCAGTGAGCTAACCACAAAACCCACCAGCACGATAAGCATTCCGGCAACTGCCAATGGCAGGTAAGTGACGGTTTTCTTTAACCAGGTACCAAAAATACCCAGGCCGAGTATTTCAGTAGCCAGCGTGACAAAAACCAGCATTAACAACCAGAACACCAGTTCGCCTACAATACGTGTTGGCGGATGATTGGGCTGCAAGTATTCAATACCTCGTTTCAAAACCAGCCGCTGCCACAGAACATCCAGTTTTCTGATTGTGCGCACCACCAGAAAACTTAATAATCGCGCCAGCAACCAGCCGACCAGCAACAGTAATACTGCGGCTGCTATTCTGGGCATATACAAAATTGTCTCAGCTAACATATTCTGAAACACTGCAGATAAAGCTTCAAATGTAAAAACGGACTCATTCATGATTTTTTCGCCTGAAAATAACAATCGTTGAATTACAGATTTGTCATGACTTATGACCTGAATAAAACAGCACTATGGTTTATTGAAATTTGCGAACATGTAACATCTCTTGCATACCAGGAGGGCGATATGATTTAAACCCGATACTGTATCTTGATTGGTGACCCTTTAAATCATAGAGTATATTTTTTTCTAGCATATTTCACTAACAAAACAAAAACCCTGAGTATATTAATGTAATTAATTATTTGATATTTCACTTCACACAACTTTATTACAGCATTAATATCCCCTCATCAGCAAAGTAATAACAGCTATCACTACCACTTTCAAAATTTGTTATGCTAAATCGAGCATTAAAGACAGGTCAGTCGTATATATCTATTTATTAGTTAATGTTACTTTGTCTTCTGCAAGTTTTATATTAAACAGGAATATAAATGGAAAACATTTCTCTCAGTCTGCTCGCCGTTGTTGTATTGCTTGCGGCCAATGGTTTTTTTGTCGCTGCCGAATTTGCTCTGGTAAAAGCCAGAGGCTTTCGTATTGAAACTATGGCTAATGAGGGTCGCGCGACAGCTAAACTCACCTTGCGAATTCAGCACAATCTGGAAGCATATTTAGCCGCCTGTCAGTTGGGTATTACTATGGCCTCTCTGGGATTAGGCTGGGTGGGCGAACCCGCAGTTGCCGCACTGCTTGAACCCTGGTTTCGAGATATGGGTGTACCTGAGCCGATATTACATACCACTGCTTTTATTATCGGTTTTTTAATTTTCTCTTCACTACACATCGTCGTCGGTGAACAGGTTCCAAAAACACTGGCCATACGCAAAGCTGAACCGGTTGCACTCTGGGTCGCTTATCCATTACATATAACGTATATATTAGTATTTCCACTTAACTGGTTACTTAACTCGTCTACCAGAAAAATTCTCACCTTATTCAAAGTAGCAGAAGCAACCCATGCCGACATATTTAGTAACGATGAACTAAAAGGACTCGTCGCGACCTCTGAAGAGCATGGTGAACTGGGCGCAAACAAGGCAGAAATGCTAAAGAATCTTTTCGAATTTGATCAACGCCTTGTTGGTCGTGTGATGATTCCACGCACTGCACTGAAGTTACTGGATATAAATAATAATGCAGATGAAAATTTTGCCATTATCCGTGATAGCCGTCATTCCCGTTTTCCCCTGATTGACAGTAATAATAATGAAAAAATTATTGGCATCGTACTTACCAAAGATTTATACGCATCCTTATTAAGTGATGACAAAGAACCATGGGGACACCTGCAAACGTTTAGTCGAGAACCCTTTATTGTTCCCGAATCACAAAAAGTAGCTCACCTGTTTGATGTTATGCGCAGCAAACGTGCACATATGGCCCTGGTCGCAGATGAATATGGCAAGTTGACTGGCATTGTCACCCTGGAAGATTTACTCGAAGAAATTGTCGGTGAGATTGAAGATGAAACGGATGCGGACACTGAAACCTATGCCATCAGCGAAATTGATGAAAAACACTGGGAAGCCGATGGCCTGGCGTCATTATCTGATGCTGAACGTAACTTTGGTTTGATTGTTCCAGATGGACTGGATGCCAATACGCTTTCTGGTTTGTGCATGTCTGCTTTAGGAGAAATGCCAGAGGCCGGAAATGAATTCACTGCATATGGTTTCCGCTTTACTATACAAAACATGATAGACCACCGTGTGGGTAAATTACTCATTGAAAAACTAAGCCTGGAAGATGAAGAAAAATTAAATGCTGAAATACCCTCTACAAACTAATAAAAAATGTAGTGGGATTCTAAGTTTTCTTAGCTGACGGTTCTGTTGCTGACATAAATTGTAACTACTCGGTGCCATCGGTAGTTGATAATTAAGAAAGGTAATATGAATAATGCTTGAACACGATTCTGCAAAGCTAGAGCCCTGGCACAGCTACGATACTGAAACTGTTTTCCAGAACATGTCATCATCGATGAATGGACTGACGCAACAGGCTGCTGAAGACAACCTGCAGAAGTACGGAAGCAACCGGCTCCGAGCCGCGAAAAAGAAGGGGCCACTGGCTCGCTTTCTGGCACAATTTCACAATGTGCTTATCTATGTACTACTCGCATCCGGCGGCGTTACCGCCCTGTTAGGACATTGGGTAGACAGTGGAGTCATTCTCGGTGTAGTCATTCTTAACGCCATTATCGGCTTCATCCAGGAAGGCAAAGCAGAAAAGGCGCTTGATGCAATCCGCAATATGCTCTCTCAGCAGGCGATGGTAAAACGTGATAATAAGTTCATTACCCTGCCAGCTGTACAGCTGGTTCCCGGTGATGTTGTGTTACTTCAGTCAGGAGACAAAGTCCCTGCTGACCTGCGTCTGTTCAAGACCCGTGAACTGCGTATAGACGAAGCCATGCTCACTGGTGAATCGGTACCCGCAGAAAAGTCTAGCCAGCCTGTTGCAGAAAACGCCACCATTGGTGACCGAAAATGTATTGCCTATTCTGGTGCCCTGGTAACCTATGGACAAGGTCAGGGTATTGTTATCGCCACCGGTGACAGCACCGAAATTGGCCGCATAAGTAACATGTTGCGCCATGTAGAAACACTCACTACACCTCTACTCAGGCAGATGGATACCTTTGCAAAATGGCTTACCCTCGCCATCGGTGTTATTGCCGCGCTTACTTTTTCTTATGGCGTACTGCTACAGAATTATACTGCCAGTGAGATGTTCCTCGCTGCTGTTGGTCTGGCGGTAGCCGGTATCCCTGAGGGGCTGCCAGCCATTATGACCATCACTCTCGCCATCGGTGTGCAGCGTATGGCTAAAAAAAATGCCATTATCCGCCAACTGCCCGCAGTAGAAACCCTGGGCTCGGTCACTGTGATCTGCTCAGACAAAACCGGTACCCTGACGCGCAACGAAATGACCGTGAAAACGGTGACCACCGGGGCCGGCGTCTGTGAAGTCAGCGGCGCTGGTTATGATCCTCACGGAACCTTTAACCTCGAAGGCTCCGATGTCACCACGGAGGGTTTTCCGTTATTACGTGAAATCGCACAGGCATCACTGCTTTGCAATGATGCCAGCCTCTCAGAAGTCGACAATCAGTGGGTAATACAGGGTGACCCGACTGAAGGCGCGCTAATAACTCTGGCCCAGAAAGCAGGCCTGAATCCAGAATATGTGCAGAGCCAGTTTCCGCGCACTGACGCCATCCCTTTTGAGTCGCAGCACCGCTTTATGGCGACCCTGCACCATGACCACGCCGGGCATGGTTTTATTTATCTAAAGGGCGCACCAGAACAGCTGCTGGAAATGTGTCACCTGCAGCGCATGCGCGGTGAAGATGTTCCGATAGACAAGGCCTACTGGGAAACCTGTATGCTCGACATGGCCACACGTGGTCAACGACTACTGGCAATCGCCTCCAGGCCAGCAACTAAAGAACAGCAAAGCCTTGCCTTCAGTGATGTGAAAGACTGTTTTACCCTGCTGGGTGTGGTGGGTATCATTGATCCGCCACGTGATGAGGCAACAGCGGCCGTACATGCCTGTCAGTCAGCCGGCATTCGCGTAAAGATGATCACCGGTGATCACGCCATCACCGCTCGCGCCATTGGCACCATGATGGGAATAGGTGACGGTATCACCGTCATTAGTGGCACAGATCTGGAAACCTACAATGAAGAGCAGTTAAGGGATGCGGTACAGCGATGCGATATTTTTGCACGGGTATCACCTGAACAGAAACTACAACTGGTAACCGCTTTGCAGGCTGCTGGCGAAGTAGTGTCCATGACAGGCGACGGTGTTAATGATGCACCGGCACTAAAACGCGCCGATGTAGGTGTTGCCATGGGGCTCAAGGGTACCGAGGTTGCCAAGGAGTCCGCAGAAATGGTGCTAGCCGATGACAACTTTGCCTCCATTGCCCACGCCGTTAAAGAAGGCCGTAAGGTCTACGACAATCTGAAAAAATCCATCCTCTTTGTTCTACCTACCAATGGTGGCGAATCACTAATCATTATCGCCGCCATTGTCATGGGACGCAGTCTGCCTATTACCCCGGTACAGATCCTCTGGATTAATATGATCACGGCGGTGACCCTGGCGCTGACTCTGGCTTTTGAGCCAGCGGAACGTAATGTTATGCAGCGCCCACCAAGAGACCCTAAAGAACCTATCCTCTCGGGTTTTCTTATCTGGCGTATTATTTTTGTTTCAATAATCATCGTTGTCGGCACCTTCGGCCTCTTCCTGTGGGAACGAGATCAGGGCGCAAGTTTAGAGTTAGCTCGCACTGTGGCGGTAAATACACTTGTGATGTTTGAGATATTTTACCTGTTCAGCGCGCGTTACCTGCTGGCACCGGTTATGACATATGAAGGAATATTCGGTAACCGTTATGTGTTATACGCCATTGGTTTGTTAATAGTTATCCAGTTGGCTTTCACCTACTTTGAACCCATGCAAATTCTGTTTGCTACCACAGCTATAAGTATCGATGCCTGGTTACGTATTATTGTTGTCGCATCTTCAGTATTAGTGCTGGTGGAAATAGAAAAATGGCTGTTAAGAAAATATACTAAACAGGACAATAAAGAATAAGAACAAACATTAAAACTCGAACATGATTAACCTTCTTTATAGAGGTGTTATTTCAATTTTCAGTCAAAGATATAACCGTAGATTAAATCAGTACATTAAATATTTAAAGATGTTATTTTATTAATGATAATTGAGGTTTCACATTCGGCACGTAAACCATGAGCCACGGATTCAGGCGTAAATCTAAAAAACGTATAAGAGAATGAAAGCAAACAAAATAACAACTTACGGGGTTAGCATTGTGATGCGTCTCGCAATGTTCCTGTTTATATGGTGGGCTCTCACCGCTGGCATAACTTCATCCTGGTGGTTTGGTGCGCCCGCAATATTGCTTGCACTTATCAGCAGTTTAGTTCTATTGCCACCTATGAATCTGCTCTGGTATGAATGTTTACGATTCATTCCCTTTTTTCTTATAAGATCCTTAATTGGGGGAATAGATGTAGCCTGGCGCGCGTTTCATCCCCGCATGCCTATTACACCAGATCTCATTGAGTATCCTCTGACATTACCCGCGGGACAATCACAGGTTTTTATGGCCAATACGATAAACCTGCTACCCGGCACACTGAGTGCTGCACTTGACCGAAATACCATAAAAGTTCACGTGCTGGACAGTCAAAAAGATTTCTTCGGCGAACTTGAAGCAGTAGAACAACACGTAGCTCGTATTTTCGGATTATCCCTGAATATTCCCTCAAAAGATAAATATAATGAAACACTTTAAACATACTCTCTATATAACTGATATTAAACATATTTATACAATATTTTTCAACTCGCTGTCACTTTGATGGATTGATTATGCAGACTCTTTATCTAGCACTGGCATTATTTCTACTACTCAACCTCTGCGCTGGCATGTGGCGCATACTTCGCGGCCCGAGCATTGCAGATCGCATGCTGGCGGGGCAATTATTCGGCACCACGGCCGTGGCCATTTTACTACTACTGGCGCATGCAACAGAAAGCCCGGCCATGCGTGATGTCGCACTGGTATTTGCATTACTGGCCGCAGTAACAGCCGTTGCCTTCGTGCAGCGAGCCTGGCCTGATCTTGAAGAAGACCCTGACAGTGATTGATTATCTCTCCATAACACTGCTTTTTGGCGGCGCCATCTTCTTTCTGGCGGGTACCCTGGGGTTATTACGTTTCCCTGATGTATATACCCGTCTGCATGCCCTGACCAAAGCAGACAATCTGGGGCTGGGGCTGATGATAACGGGCCTGGCATTGCAGGCAGAGACCTGGGCAGCTGCAGGTAAATTATTACTAATCTGGTTATTAGTGTTACTTGCGAGTGCCAGCGTGGCCCACCTGATTGCAAACGGCGCATTACGTAAGGGAATTCGTTTATGGAAACGCTAACACTGCTCAACTGGGGTTTTGATATTTTTCTGGGCTGCGGGCTGATATGTCTGGCCTGGTGGGCACTGTCCTGCACCGACCTGTTTAAAGCCATTGTATTGTTCATTGCTTTTGGGCTACTAATGGCGCTGCTCTGGGTGAGACTGCAAGCCCCTGACGTAGCACTCGCTGAAGCAGCCATAGGCGCTGGCCTGACCGGAGCACTTATGATGGCAGCTCTGGCACGTTTGCAAAACGCCAGCAAAAATAACACTTCAGAGTCGGACGAAAAACACAATGACTAACTGCCATAATACATTTAAACAGCCTACGACTGTTTTCCTGCAGTGTATACAGACAACATTCAATAAAACATATCACGATGCCACAGGCCTGCTCATATACCAGTTCATGCACAAATTTATTGGTCCGTTTTCATTACACACAGCGGCGATTCAATGAACAGAAATCGTTTGCTGCTTGTCGTGTTATTACCCCTCTTACTGACACTCGCCGCAGGTCTTGGTTACGCGGTGTTATCCTTACCTGAACAACCACAGTACCTGCAAAAACTGGTCATGGATAATATGGCGGAAAGTGGCGTCAGTCACCCGGTGACAGCCGTGTTACTTAACTTCCGGGCTTACGATACGTTACTGGAAATGATGGTATTGTTGCTGGCTTTGTTAGCTGTCTGGTCATTTGATATGACTGACCCCAAACACAAAACAGCACCGAATCAGGTACTCGACACACTGACACGTTTACTCACACCGCTGTTGATTCTGGTCACCGCTTACCTGTTATGGGTTGGCGCCCACGCTCCGGGAGGTGCGTTTCAGGCTGGCTCAGTACTCGCTGCATCGGCTGTATTACTCTCGCTGGCTGGCTGGCGTCTCTCAAACAAACTAACCGCTTTACCACTACGAATCGTACTCGTAGCCGGGCCAGGTGTATTTATTATTATATCGGCCCTCACTATGTTACTTGAAGGCCAGCTGCTGAAATATCCAGTCGCACAGGCTGGCCTGTACATTGTCATTCTCGAAACGTTCGCGACACTCTCTATTGGCGCGACACTGGCGGCTCTTTTTCTGGGAGTACGCCCCGGAAAAACAGATAAAGACAAAGGCGGGAAACATAAATGAATCCTGCAAATTTTTATGCACTGGTTGGTATCGGGCTTTTTTGTATTGGGCTTTTCGGCATGATTATAAACAGCCACCTGCTGCGAAAAATTCTCGCCTTCAATATTATGGGAAGTGGTGTTTTCCTGATACTGGTGGCACTAGGCAGGCGAGCGGATAATATGCCTGCTGACCCGGTACCTCATGCAATGGTGATTACCGGTATTGTTGTGGCTGTCTCGGCTACCGCTTTAGCACTCACATTAATGATAAAAGTTACCACGATAACCGGACAGGCCACACTGCCCGATGAGGATGACAAATAGTGGCAATAGAAAATGCCCTTATGACGTTCCCCATGGCATTCCCCTTGGTATCCCTCTTCGCAGTAACACTTATTTTGCTGCCATTAGTGGGGGTTATATGTTGTTTTTTGATGCCGAGAATAAGTCGAACACTGGGGCTATTTACCAGCTTTGCTAATGTTATATCAGTTGCTGGCCTGGGCTGGCAAATACTCGAACATGACAGCTATCGCCATGCGGTGGGCGGCTGGGGGGCGCCACTGGGAATTGAGCTGTATGCCGATGGATTAAGCCTGTTGATGCTCGCCACAACGGCAATAGTAGGCTTAGCAATTAGTGTTTACTCTACAGCTTATTTCAAACCCGCAGCTGGCGTTCGGTTCTGGCCCATCTGGCTGTGCCTGCTGACAGCGTTAAATACGCTGTTTTTATCCGAAGACATTTTTAACCTGTATGTCACCCTTGAATTGCTGAGTTTATCCGCTGTCGCACTAACCGCTTTAACAGGCAGCAAAGAGGCGCTCAGTGGTGCCATGCGTTATCTGCTGGCCTCATTACTGGCCTCACTAAGTTACCTTTTGGGTGTTGTTCTGCTCTATCACAGCTTCGGCAGTGTAGACATCAGTATACTAACTCAACAGATGCAGGCACCCTCAGCAACTCTGGCCACGGCCACTCCCGCTGTATGGGCTGCGCTGGGCCTGATGGGCGCTGGTTTAATGCTTAAAACGGCCATCTTCCCGCTGCATTTCTGGTTACCCCCGGCACATGGCAGCGCACCCGCACCAGTGAGCGCACTGCTTTCAGCTCTGGTGATAAAAGCCTCATTTTATATTCTTTTACGTTTATGGTTCACGCTCTTCGAACCCCTTGTGGATAGCCAGGCAATCAACAGCCTGCTTGGTCTGCTGGGCTGCACTGCCATTCTCTGGGGCTCGGTGCAGGCAATACGCCAGACACGACTGAAATTACTCATCGCCTATTCTACGGTTGCGCAGATTGGTTATCTATTTCTGATATTTCCACTGGCCCCTAACATGGGTAGTCTCGCCTGGAATGGTGTCGCTTATCTGATCATATCTCATGCCCTGGCAAAATCTGCCATGTTCCTTTGTGCGGGTAATCTGCTGCGTTTTGGTGGACATGACCGCATCGCCGATCTGGATCGTGTGGTGCAGCGCCTGCCACTAACCGCAGCGGCCTTTGCACTCGCCGGTGTGAGTATTATGGGGATTCCACCCAGTGGCGGATTTATTGGAAAATGGTTATTACTTGAGGCATCAATGAATCAGGGCCGCTGGGATCTCGTTGCAGTCATAGTCATCGGTGGCCTGCTGGCAGCCGTTTATATTTTCAAGGTCATAGGTTACACGTTCATTCCGGCAAAGGTTACACATGAAGCGCATGCCGTTTCCGCGAGAATGCAATGGTCTGCACTGCTTCTAGCGATTGGCGCAGTGTTACTGGGATTTCTGTCATTACCTGTTTTATCTCTGTTAAACATTAGCGATGCCACTATAACGAGTGGGGTCGGATTATGAACTGGAACGCATGGGTTCCACTGCTGGTAGTTATCAGTTCTCTACTGCCGGGTTTAATTATCTTTAGTCTTCCAGAAGATAAGGTTCGACTTCGTATAACGCTCAATCTGTTTGGTGCGCTGATAAAATTTCTACTGGTAGGTTTGATGTTATGGGGGGTCTACAATGGGTTTCATTACGAAATTCGACTTCCACTGCTGCCAAACCTTGAGCTGGTGTTACGCGCCGGTCCGCTAGCGCTGTTATTTGTCACTCTTTCCAGCATACTCTGGCTGGTGACCACGGTTTACGCCATTGGTTATCTTGAAGACTCGCCTCATCGCAGTCGCTTTTTCGGTTTTTTTAGCCTCTGCGTCACCGCTACTACGGGGGTGGCTCTGGCGGGTAACCTGATCACCTTCCTGTTATTCTACGAGTTACTCACCCTGGCAACTTACCCCTTGATTGTACACCGAGGTACGGAAGAGGCACGTCAGGCCGGAAAAACCTATCTTCGTTATACTATTTCTGGAGGCGCTTTACTGCTCATCGGCACGGCGTGGTTATATAGCTTAACCGGCAACCTCGAATTCACCCCTAAAGGTTTCCTGACGAATATGGGAGAAGAGCATTACCCTGCCCTGATCACCATCTTCATCCTGTTAATCGCGGGGCTGGGTGTGAAAGCCGCACTCTTCCCTCTGCACGGCTGGTTACCTCAGGCAATGATTGCACCTGCACCGGTGAGTGCTTTATTACATGCGGTGGCAGTGGTTAAAGCCGGTGCATTTGGCATTATACGGGTGGTTTATGAAGTATTTGGTGTGGAGTTTTCAGCCACACTGGGTGTTCTCACACCTTTAGCCTGGCTGGCGGCATTCACGATTATTTACGGATCTATACGCGCCCTTTACCAGGATGACCTCAAGCGCCGTCTGGCCTACTCTACCGTCAGCCAGGTATCCTACATAACGCTGGGCGTAGCCATCGCTGGCCCCATTGCAGCCATCGGTGGTGTGGTTCATCTGGTACATCAGGGTGTAATGAAAATCACGCTTTTTTTCTGTGCCGGCAATCTGGCTGAAACACTGGGCATTCACAAAATCAGTGAAATGAATGGCGTAGGCAGGCGCATGCCCTGGACCATGGCCGCCTTTACCATTGGTGCATTCGGTATGATCGGCGCACCTCCGATCGCGGGTTTTTTCAGTAAATGGTATCTCGGTCTGGGCGCACTCAACACTGACCAGAGCTGGGTTATTTTTGTACTGGCTGGCAGCAGCCTGTTAAACGCGACTTACTTTTTACCCATTTTACATCGAGCCTGGTTTAAAACATTACCCGAGTCGTGGCCAGAAGAGCATGATTTTGGTAATAAGGAAACCACATGGACGCTTTTATTGCCTCCACTGATAACGGCAGCCATGGCATTGACTGCAGGTTTACTGGTGACTATGCCCTTTAGTCCACTGGAATGGGCAAAATTAATTTCAGCGCGAGAGTTCTATCAACCATGAATATAGAATTCTATACAACAACATTGTGGATTGCAGTGATCTGGCCTTTACTGCTGAGCATACCGGCTGTGCATAAGCGACTGCCCTGGCCTCGATACCTGGCGATAATTCCCGCCGTTTTGCTAACAGTGAGCCCCATCGATGCTTCAATAAACATACCCTGGCTGTTATATGGAACGGGTTTTGCCATTGATGGAAATGTGCGCTGGATCCTCGGCGCATTTGTGGTGATCTGGTTAACCACGGTGTCAATCACATTACCATCAAATGAAAAATCACCATTTTCCAGCACACTCTATCTACTCACATTAACTGGAAGCCTGGGTGCACTGTTAACCACCGACCTGGTTGGTTTCTTCAGTTCTACTACACTCATGGGTTATAGTTTTTATGGTCTTTTAAATCAGAACGCCGATAAAACACAACAGCGAGCCGCTCGTTTATATTTGTACTTTTTAATAACCGCTGATTTAGCTTTGTTTGAAGCACTGCTGCTTGTCGCATTTACGACACAATATTTTCAATTTGAAGTTGCACGTCAGGCCATGTCAGAAATTTCATCTTCATCTGTTTATCTCTATATGGTATTACTCGGTTTCATGCTCAAAGCAGGTATCTGGCCTTTTTATATCTGGTTAACCGCAACATTTAATTCAGGCACACGAGTTATCGCTCTTTTACTAATAGCCAGCCCAATTACAATCAGTCTGCTTGGTTTATTAAGATGGCTGCCACTCAGGGATGATATTTACATTACAGGTTTAGTGATGCAGTTACTCGGGGCAAGCGCCATTTTACATAGCGTTTTGAAAATTTTCACACGGCTCATATTTAAACAGGCTTTATTCAAACACGGTATGGTTTATTTCACCACTGCCTGGTTGCTTATTGCCTTTACCGGTTTATTTAGTTTAGTGTTAGGAACCGCGCTGCTGAACCCCGCCTTATGGCAACAATACGTTTACCTTGTTTATCCTTTTATCGCTATTACCAGCATTACGCTTACTATTCTGATTTTAGTCACTGGAAAAAACCATAGAAAACCCGAATCAACTGATGACGTTTTTGTTTTAATTAATAAACTATTTCATAAATTAAAAAAATGGCATCAAACAACTCAACAACTGGCGAGCCAGCTGCAACTAACAGTCAAATCTTTATGGAATAATTCAGGTTCATTTGTAAGCAGACAATACCAGCAGGTTTTAAATGATAAAAATAACAAATCATTTTTAACAAGCTGGAAATTAAATATTACATTATTTTTAATTCTCGGATTAGCATTAACATGGTTAGCAATTTAAACTTCACAGATTTAGATTTGAATTTACTATTCTTACCTAATAAAGTCGAAATCTAAAGTTGACCTTCGCCGTGGTGTCACTGTAAGTCTCCTGTCAAACATTTGCGGTCAGTCATTAAACTAAATCCTAGTGGTTTCTAACTGAAATATTTTTCAATATAAAGTGATAGTTCTACTTCCGAGTTCGGCCATAAGCTGACATCAGATTATCTGCTGCTGATGATGTTTTTTTCTAAAACATTACACCTCAAAGCGGGGCAAAGATTTCAATAGAAAGGGCCCCCTATTCACTCCGCTATATTTGAGTTACCTTGCTTCACTCAATAGCGAGGCAGGCTGCTGCTGGAGGAGGACGATTTCATCTGCCAGGGCATCCCAAAACTTCAATCTGGATTTGATGGCAGCCTCTGCAGCTTTCTCCAATTGCAGCAATGCCTCATCATCAGCATCTGTAAAAGTCTTGAGCATCTTAAGTGCTGCGGGACCATGTTCATCACTATCGAGTTCAATGTGACGTTCCAGATAGAATGTAAATACTGGAGCCTGCTCTCTCGTCAGATGCCATTTTTCAAGCAAACTCTGGAACATATGGGGAATAAGATCTTCACGGCCAAAAAAGAAATTCCCCAATACTTCTACTAATTGCCCATGTTGAGCAGTCTCAAGAGTCTGGGAAACAAATTTCTGAATAGCGGGATGAATGTCACCACGTTTGAGCGCATCGACAGGTCTATTACCTGAAATGATTTCTGATACAAATTGATCCACAGTCGAGGTATCGGCGCCAATTTCATGCATGGCTTCAAGATACAACTCGTAGTGACTAAGGAACCTGCCATCCGGAGTAATATCACTTTCCTCACCCAATACGATCTCATTTATCAGACGTGCGGACTGTGGGTATGGTGACGGCACCCAGGGTAAAGTGACCACAGTTAGTTCACGCTGAAGGCGCTTTACCAGAGACATGAAATCCCAAACAGCAAATACATGCCACGACATGAATAACTGCAGGTCTTCAGCAGTCTTCAACAGGCTAAAAACACGGTGATTTTTCAATGAAAGTTGTTGCTCGCTGAGCCGTTTAAAAATAACTTGATTCTGCATGGATTTAACCTGATCGTAGATGGAGTAATACAATTTGGTGATAGTATATCATTTAACACTAATGCTCTAAACCACCTAATAAGTAGGGTCAGAACCGAATGGCACTAAGTTAAGGGTGGTTACACAGACTATTGGCTAACAGAGAAAAACAAAAGCATATGTCCGCAAATGAACGCTAATAGGTCTGTTTGTGTGCAGAGAGCAATTTACACCGACCTTGTAAAACTTTTCATTTGCGTTAATTCGCGTGCATTTGCGGATGATAGCTTTTGACTTTGCTTTTTGAACTCAGGTTATGACTATTGGTAATAATGCTTAACTTAGTGCCATTCGGGTCAGAACCCACTTATTCTAATGATTTAAACTAGCTATTTAATAAGGCCTCTATTTTATCAGCGGACATCGGTTTAGCAAAGAAAAACCCCTGTATTTCTGGGCATCCCTCAGCCATTAAAAAATCAACCTGTTGCTGATTTTCTACACCTTCTGCTATAACGCTTAACTTCAGGCTTTTTGATAACGCAATGATAGCGCGTACTATGGCAACATCTTCATCATCATGCGGCAGCTCATTTATAAAAGCCCTATCAATTTTTAACTTATCAACAGGTAAGCGCTTCAGGTATGTAAGCGAAGAATAACCAGTGCCAAAATCATCCACGGCAATTTCAATACCTAACTTACTGATTTCAACTAAAAGTGAGACCGCTTTATCCGGATTTTTCATTATCTGACTTTCAGTGATTTCAAATGCAATCCATTCGGGCTTGCATTTACTCTGCTGCAATGTGGTTTTAATAAATTCA
>JAPHRB010000114.1 GCA_026197015.1 Gammaproteobacteria bacterium
CGAACAATAATAATACCCACAAGCTGTTCATTTTGATCGGTTGTGTTTAATGGTATTTCAGACCCTGACTTACTAAATGCCACCAGAACATTTGTACTAACAAAATCAAGCAGACTTTCAATAAGATGATTAAATGGATGTTGCTGAGCAAGAAAACTTTTCACATCGCCAGTTTCACTTACCATAATTTTCTCTCAGCTGCTTGTAGATAAACATATTTAACCAGGAAAGTATTTATTTAAAAACCACTACTCTGAACAATTCATAGAAACTGATATTTAAAAGTTATCTTGTGAAAATGATGTTTTATAATCAATAAAAACAGCAGAAGTTTCAGCATAATAAAGTGAACCACCAATACCCAGTGCTAAACGTAATGTATTTTCATCTGTTTTTTGATTTAATTTTATTTTCCAGCTATTTTCGCTCTCCACTTTCATGGCAACTGGTTTGGACTTATTGTTTTCTTTGTCATTTACAAATAAAACCAGTGCACTCTGAATTTCAAGATCAGAGTTAACGATTAATTCCAGCTGATTATTTTCAATACGCTGTGCTCGCACACTAACTTCTATATCACCGTTTTTAAGTGTACATACTCCGCTTTGATATCGGCAATTTGAATTTGCTGCCAGTTTATAGACTTCACCCTGTTGAGCCATCTGTGGCTTTTCTGAAACCATATAATCAGTTGCAAAGTAAGCCAGTATTGCCAGCACAGGTGTTATAAACATGGCCAGAATAAGATGTTTATTTTTCAACAAATATAACATTAAAGTTTACTCTAATTTTTCAGAAGATTTATAGCCACAATAATACGTTAGTGAATAAAATAAGCAAAAGCCTGCAGTGTTAAAGCTGCAGGCCAAACTTATATTTCAACAACTTAAAATTTCTTTAAGTTAGTGACTCTGAGCGGTACTTGCACCGGATGGTATACGAATATTTTCTACCATGTGCTGTATATGCTCCGGAGGCGCTTTAGTCACCATAGATACTGCGAAAGCCACAATAAAGTTAATCGCAGCGCCCACCGCACCAAAGGCATTAGGCTCAATTCCCATAAACCAGTTAGGCCTCATATCTCCCAGATAAGAAGTACTGGCAATAAACATCACACCCTTATGCTGGAATACATATAACAGTGTAACAGACAGGCCTGCAATCATTCCCGCGATTGCGCCTTCCTTGTTAATACGTTTACTGAATATACCCATCATTAGAACCGGGAAGATGGATGACGCGGCGAGTCCAAACGCGAGAGCCACGGTACCCGCAGCAAAGTCGGGTGGATTAAACCCCAGATACCCCGCGAGTGCTATTGCCCCGGCCATAGCAAACCGACTCGCGGTTAACTCCTGCTTTTCTGTAATGTCTGGCCTGATCACACCTTTCAGTAAATCATGTGAAATAGCGGATGCAATAGCGAGTAATAAACCCGCTGCCGTTGATAATGCGGCGGCAAGACCACCTGCAGCAACCAGCGCAATCACCCAGTTAGGTAAACGTGCCACTTCTGGATTAGCCAGTACCATAATGTCCCTGTCAACTTTCACCATTTCATTAGTGTCTGGATCAGCTGTATAATTAATAAGTCCATCATTGTTTTTATCTTTAAATACTAATAAGCCGGTTTTTTCCCAGTTTTTAAACCAGGCAGGGCGTTCCGCATAAGCCAGATTTTCAGCATTTTGAGGCTGGATGGTTTCATGTAAATTCAAACGTGCCATCGCCGCCACAGCAGGTGCAGTCGTATAAAGAAGGCTGATAAACACCAGCGCCCAACCCGCAGACACTCGCGCATCACTCACCTTTGATACGGTAAAGAAACGAATAATGACATGAGGCAAACCAGCAGTACCAATCATCAAAGACAAGGTATAAACAAAGGTATTAAGCGTGCTTAGCCGTGCATGGGTCGTGTACTCGGCAAAACCGAGTTCGGTCACCACCTGATCTAACCGATCCAGTAGATAGGTTTCTGTACCGGTCAACATACTACCCAGCCCTAGCTGTGGCACCGGGTTACCCGTCAGATTAAGAGAGATAAAAACAGCGGGGATGGTATAAGCGCAGATAAGTACACAATATTGGGCAATCTGTGTATAGGTAATGCCTTTCATGCCGCCAACAACCGCATATACAAAAACAATCGCCATACCCACGAGTAAACCCATTTCATAACTCACTTCAAGAAAACGCGAAAAGGCTACACCGATACCTTTCATCTGCCCGATAACATAAGTCACAGAGGCAACAATCAGACAGATCACCGCAACAATACGTGCCACTTTTGAGTAATAACGATCACCAATAAACTCCGGAACGGTAAATTTACCGTGTTTGCGTAAGTAGGGAGCAAGCAACATGGCTAATAATACATATCCGCCCGTCCAGCCCATAAGAAATACGCTACCACCATAACCATAAAACGCGATTAAACCCGCCATTGAAATAAATGATGCGGCTGACATCCAGTCAGCCGCGGTAGCCATACCATTTGCAATCGGGTGAATGCCACCCCCGGCTACATAAAACTCACTGGTTGAGCCAGCACGCGCCCAGAATGCAATACCAATATAAACAGCGAACGTCATGCCCACTACAATATACGTTAATGTTTGTAGTTCCATGATATCCCCTAGTCGTTGACTTCGAATTTACGATCAAGCGCAGCCATTTTTCGAGCATAGACAAACACGATAATGACAAAACCATACATAGATCCCTGCTGAGCAAACCAGAATCCCAGTTTGTATCCACCCAGGCGAATCGTATTTAATTCCTCGACAAACAAAATGCCGCAGAGATATGAAATAACAAACCAGATGCTTAATAACACCAGCATTAACCTGAGGTTTGCCCGCCAATATTCTTTTCTTGCCGTTTGATTATTATCAGCCATTATGTTCTCCGAAAATTATTCACTGAGAGTAACAGGAGTAGAAACTTTACGTCTCTCGACTTTAGTCTATAGGTAGACTAATGTCTTAAGTCAAACACTGGTATTTATCCTTAAACAGAGCGATTGTCAGTTTAATTTTATTTGCAGCATATAAAAAAGGCGTTAAGACTTTTGTCACCCGTAACACTTATCATCGCAATTACCGCATACCTGGCACTGCTCTTCTGGATAGCACGCATTGGAGACCGTAGCCGCTACAGCACTTCGAACTGGTCTCGCCACCCACTGGTCTATACTCTGGCGCTTGGTGTGTACTGCACATCATGGACATTCTATGGGCTGGTAGGAACGGCCGCTTCTAGTGGTTGGTATTATCTACCCATACTACTAGGCCCAATTTTGCTCTTTACCCTGGGTTATCCATTATTACAACGCATAGCGGGTATTTGCAGACAACAAAATATTCATTCTATTGCAGACTTTATATCCTCACGTTATGGAAAACGCCAGTCAGTTGCTGCACTTGTAACCTTAATTATGCTAGCCACCACCGTACCCTATATTGCACTACAGCTAAAAGCCGTGACCGATACATTATTATTAATTAGCGCCGATGCAAATGCATTTGCTAATCAGGACATGACTTTATTTGTGACGCTAGCGATGACTTTATTTACACTTATTTTTGGTGCAAACCGATTAGATGTCTCCAGTTATCACTCGGGCATTATGACGGTAATCGCATTTGAATCACTGATAAAAGTTATTGCCCTGGTGGCAATCGCATTATTAGCTCTCTCTCTTTCTAATGGTTTTGATCCGAGCACTCTTAGTAATAGTAGCAATGCGGTATTTCAGGCATCTACATTTACACCTTCATTCTGGGTATTAACACTGGTCTCCGCCGCAACTATTTTTTGCTTACCACGTATGTTTCAGATTACCTTTGTAGAGTGTTTAAGTGATAAGCATTTGAAGTATGCGCGGCGAGGATTCACATTATATCTGGGCGTTATTGCTATCGCTATTTTTGTTATTTCCTGGGTTGGCAACCAGCTACTTGGCGGCACAAATGTCGCCAGTGATACATATGTATTAGCACTTCCACTTGGCCAGGATAATAAATTTTTAGGTTTACTTGCGTTTCTTGGCGGCTTCTCAGCAGCCACTGCACTGATAATCGTCGCATCTTTGACTTTAAGTCAAATGTTAAGTAACGATGTTATCTTACCGTTATTAATCAAAATCAGGAATACAAAAAATTTACCCGCTGATCATTCACGTTCGCTAATTTATGCCCGCAGAATCACAGTTGTAGCCATTATTTTTATGGCCTGGTTTTACCAGCACAGTTTTGCAGAAAATGTTGCATTAACTGAAATCGGTTTAATTTCTTTTGCACTTGCAGTACAACTGGCACCCGCCATTATTTTTGGAATTTACTGGCAAAAAGCTAATGCCTATGGTTTGTATGCAGGTTTAGCCTGTGGTGTTTTAATCTGGTTTATCACATTAATGTTACCGTTATTAAGTAATGCCGGTTTTATCAACCCGGGGTTAATTAGTGAAGGACTTTTTGCTATTAATTTTTTGAAGCCGGATCAACTCTTTGGTTTTAACTTCAGTGATAGTTACACTCGTGGCGTGGTGCTTAGCAGTGTATTTAATATTTTTGTTTTTTATCTGGTCTCACTACTTGATAAAACTCGCCTGGCTGACCGCATACAGGCAATTGCATTTGTTAATCGTGAACGAACTCGACAAACGCCTGATGAAAGCAGTTTACTGATAAATAAATCAGATCTGAGCACCATGTTAAGTCAGTTTCTCGGTGAATCAGCAACCCGTCGTTTGCTTGAAAGTGAACCCCGCCCGGAGATGATAATGGCCAGTGCGGCAATGCTGGAAGCTGCAGAACAAACACTGTCCGGTGTCGTTGGCGTAGCCTCAGCGCGTGCAATGCTCAGCAGTTTAAGTCGTGGCGATAGCCTTGGCGTAGAAGACGTGGTTAATATTTTTGAAGAAACCACGCGTACGTTACAGTTTAATCAGGACATGTTATATGCCTCATTTGAAAGCATGTCATCCGGCATAAGTGTTGTAGATGCTGATTTAAATATAGTTGCCTGGAACAAACGTTATGAACAGATGTTTAATTACCCGGAAGGCATGTTACGCGTCGGTTGCCCGGCTGAAGACCTGGTTAGATATAATGCTGAACGAGGCATGTTAGGTGCTGGCGCTATAGAGAAACAGGTGCAAACCCGGCTCGGACATTTATTAGCAGGCAAAGCCTATCGAGTTGTACGTAACCATAACCAGGGAGTGATTGAGATTAAAGGTCGTCCGCTTCCAAAAGGCGGTTATGTAACAACTTATCATGACATAAGTGATTTCATTAATACCCAAAATGAGTTAGAAAAAGCCAACTTAAATCTCGAACAACGAGTAAGCCAACGCACAGAAGAAATCGAAAAAATAAATGAGTCATTGCGTAATGAAGTAAAAAAACGCAGTGAAACTGAAATTGAGCTTATTAAAGCAAAATCAATCGCAGAAAAATCCAATGCCAGTAAAACTCAGTTTATTCGCACTGCCAGTCACGACATTCTTCAACCATTAAACGCAGCCAATCTGTATGCCAGTGCGCTGCTCGAAAAAACAGACATTGATACTGAGCTTCGAGATAGCTTGCATCACCTGCACAATGCAATTGGTTCTGCTGAATTAATTATTTCAAACCTGCTGGAAATCTCACGATTAGATACCGGTACATTAACACCTAAAATCAGTGTTTTTTCCCTTAGTGACACTATTGATCAACTTGCCAATGAATTTCGCGTGCAAACAAATGAAAATGTGAGTTTTCACTGGCAAGCGACTACATTATGCACTGAATCCGATGCTAGATATTTACGTCGAATTTTACAAAACTTTCTCTCAAATGCGGTGAAATATACCCGCAAAGGAAAAATATTACTGGGCTGTCGGCGTCGTGGAGATCAAATAGAAATATGCATTTATGATAGTGGCCCGGGCATTAGTGAGGCCCATCAACAAAGAATATTTGACGACTTTTATCGTATTAATGGAAATGTTGATGGCGCAGGTCTGGGCCTGGGTATCGCTTTAAGATTCTCTCGTTTACTAAACCATGAAATCAAACTCTGCTCTGAGGATGGTCACGGCAGTTTATTTTCGCTGCTGGTTCC
>JAPHRB010000043.1 GCA_026197015.1 Gammaproteobacteria bacterium
AACATGAGCGAAATTCATAATGATACTAGAGCTTAGACATCTACGTAGTTTGAAAGCTATAGATGAAACAGGAAGTCTGATACAGGCCGCCGATAGATTACACCTGACGCAATCTGCTTTATCTCATCAGATTAAAACGGTTGAGCGTTATTTTGAAATTGAGTTATACCAGCGTAAACATAAACCTCTTCGACTTACATCAGCCGGGCAAAGATTACTCAGCCTGGCACAACGCATACTACCTGAAGTTGATGCAGCTGAGCACGAACTCAAACATTTATCAGGTGAAGTGACAGGTCGATTACATATTACAATTGAGTGTCATAGCTGCTTTGAGTGGTTGGTGCCAACACTTGATCACTATCGTAAACGCTGGCCAGAAGTAGAAGTAGATATTCGCCTTGCAAATAACTTTGAGCCTATAAATGCCTTATCCAAAGAGCAAGTTGATCTTGTTATTACTACCGACGAGGTAAAACATAAGGAAATAAACTTTGAACCTTTATTTGATTATCAGGCTTTAACGATAATGGCTAATGACCACCCCCTTACCCAGAAAACATATTTATCAGCAAATGATTTTAGTAATGAAACATTAATTACTTACCCTGTTGAACAACAACGACTGGATATTTTTACACAATTTCTCAACCCTGATCAGGTCGCTCCAAAACAAATACGCCAGTCTGAATTAACTGTCATGATTTTACAACTTGTGGCGTCAAGAAGGGGTATAGCGGTATTACCAGACTGGGTTGTTAATGAATATATTAACAATGGGTATATCAGCTCCAGGCCACTTGGCGCAAAAGGTATGCACGGTATGTTGTATGCGGCTATTCGTCGTATTGATAATAATCAGGCCTATTTAAAGGATTTTATATCACTTGCCCGGGAAGGTTTATTTTTAAAAAAGTAAATAAATAATACTTGCCAAAAATATAATTCTACTTTATCTTGTATCTACTTCTTAATTTCCTACCATATCTAGTGTTAATGGGAGATAGAATAAACAGCATTCACAGGGGAATCCGGTTAAATTCCGGGACTGTCGCGCAACGGTGATGAGCAGCTCATACTGCCCTAAGTCCGATTACCTGATATGCATAACATAAAACTCGAGTCTCGCGTTAAGGCTCAGAGCAGATAGCCCTGTCTCTTTTCAGCATGCTAACTCTCTGGCCCCAGTATTTAAACTGGACTCAAAACCAGAGAAACAATATGCAAACCGATATCACTACAATTGATAACTGCAATACCCATTCAGTAGCAACACACACTAGCGATCGTACTTCCCACGAATCAGAAAACTCACTTATCAGTCGGGTTATACGCCGTAACGGAAAACAAACGCCTTTTGATAGAAGTAAAATCACTGTCGCCTTGAGTAAAGCCTTTCTTGCTGTAGAAGGTGGCACTGCCGCTGCATCTACACGAGTACATGAAATTGTTGAAAAACTAAGCTCAGAGGTAATAGATGCATTATTTCGACACTTACCTGAAAACCGAACTGTGCATATTGAAAATATACAGGATCAGGTTGAGCTAGCATTAATGCGCAACGGGCAACAAAAAGTTGCTCGAGCCTATGTGTTATATCGGGAGCAACATGCTTTACAACGTGTAACAGAAACTGAACCTGAAAACTCAAACTTCATAATAAACATTACGTATAAAGATGGTTCAAAACATCCACTAGATAGAGATCACATTCAACAAATAATTAACGAAGCAGTGAAAGGTCTGCAACAGGTTAATGCCGATTTAATAATGCAAAACATAATGTCCTCAATATATGAGGGCATGACAGAAGACAGCTTATTTACAACACTCGTTTTAAGTGCACGTAGCTTGATAGATCGTGAACCTGATTATTCATATGTTTCGGCACGTTTATTATTAAATAACTGTCGCCGTGAAGCGTTTACTTTTCTACAAATTCATGATCAGAGAGTTTTACAATCAGATATGTCTGATCAGTATGCAGACTACTTTAATAACTACATTAAGAAAGCCGTTGAACTTGAGCTATTAGACGGCGAAATATTGCAGTACGATTTAGATTTATTAGGAAAAGCAATTTTACCTGAAAGAGATTTTCAGTTTTCATACCTCGGTTTACAGACACTTTACGATCGATATTTCATTCATCAGGACGAAATACATTTTGAATTACCTCAGGCATTTTTTATGCGAGTAGCAATGGGACTTGCTATAAATGAAATTAATCGTGAACAACGCTGTATAGAATTTTACATGCTACTTTCATCTTTTGAATTTATGAGTTCAACACCTACTCTATTTAATTCAGCCACATTACGCCCACAGTTGTCATCTTGTTATTTAAGTACCATACCCGATGACCTGGATGGTATATTTTCATCATTAAAAGATAATGCGCTGTTATCAAAATATGCAGGTGGACTTGGCAACGACTGGAGTAGAGTAAGAGGTTTAGGCTCACACATTAAAGGCACAAATGGTAAATCACAGGGTGTAGTTCCATTTTTAAAAGTGGCAAATGACACTGCCGTTGCGGTCAATCAGGGTGGCAAACGTAAAGGCGCCATGTGCGCATATTTAGAAACCTGGCATATAGACATAGAAGATTTTTTAGAACTACGAAAAAACACTGGAGATGAAAGACGTCGCACTCATGATATGAATAGCGCTAACTGGATTCCAGATTTATTTATGAAACGTGTCGCAGAAGAAAAGGACTGGACATTATTTTCGCCAGAAGAAACGCCTGACCTGCATGATTTGTATGGCAACGAATTTGATAAAACTTATATATCATATGAGAAAAAATCTAGACGCGGAGAAATCAAATTATTCAAAACGGTTAACGCACTTGAATTATGGCGAAAAATGCTCAGCATGTTATTTGAAACAGGCCACCCCTGGATTACCTTTAAAGACCCCTGCAATATTCGTTATACCAATCAACATATGGGTGTGGTTCACAGCTCTAACCTGTGCACAGAGATAACCCTGCACACTAATGATAACGAAATTGCTGTTTGTAATTTAGGCTCAGTCAATCTGGCAGCTCATGTTAATGAAAGTGGTTTGAACATAAAAAAACTTGAAAAAACAGTTACCACCGCTATTCGCATGTTGGACAATGTTATTGATTATAACTTTTACTCAGTTAAGCAGGCGAGAAAATCCAATTTACAGCACCGTCCTGTTGGCTTAGGAATAATGGGCTTTCAGGATGCCTTATATAAACAGAAAATTGCCTATGATACGGAGCAGGCAATTGAGTTTGCTGACACATCAATGGAAGCCGTAAGTTACTTCGCTATTAAAGCATCATCTGACCTTGCGGTGGAACGTGGGCAATATAGCAGTTACAAAGGTTCACTCTGGAGTCAGGGCATTCTACCAATCGATTCAGTGACAAAACTCATAGAAGAAAGAGGTAATTATATACAATGTGATACTTCAAGCTCATTGGACTGGAACAGTTTACGTGATGTTGTGCTTAAACAGGGCATGCGTAACAGTAACTGTCTGGCTATTGCTCCTACTGCGACCATCTCAAATATTTGCGGTGTGAGTCAATCTATCGAACCAACATATCAAAACATGTATGTTAAGTCGAATCTGTCTGGAGAGTTCACTGTTATCAACCAGCATCTGGTTAATACTTTAAAAGACCTTAACTTATGGGATGAGGTGATGGTCAATGATCTTAAATACTATGATGGTTCTGTACTCAATATTGATCGTATACCCGATGAAATTAAAAAACTTTACGCAACTGCTTTTGAAATCGATGCACGTTGGTTAATCGAAGCGGGCTCACGCCGTCAGAAATGGATCGACCAGGGACAAAGCCTAAATTTATATATGGCAGTGCCATCGGGTAAAAAACTCGACCAGTTATATAAACTGGCCTGGATCAGGGGCTTAAAAACAACCTATTATCTACGTTCAATGGGTGCCACACATATGGAAAAATCTGTCATTAAATCAGAACCCGTAGAAACACCTAAAGTCTGCTCAATACTTGATCCAGACTGTGACGCTTGCCAATAAAATTAATTAAGGAGTTTTAACATGATGAACTGGGAAGACCCCATTGCTGCATTTACAAAAGCAGATAACCTTGCATCAACTCATACTTCAATGAACACCACAATTCAGACAAGTGAGCCAATAAACAAAACACAGATAATTGAAACTGATTCAACAAATATAATTGAACCATCAGCTATTTCAATTGAACCGGTTAAAGCCGATGATAAACGTGTCATTAATGGCAAAACTGATATCAATCAATTAGCACCTTTTAAATACTCCTGGGCATGGGAGTTTTTTCTAAATGCCAACCGTAATCATTGGACACCACTGGATATAAATATGACAAGAGATGTACATGATTATGCACACCGGCTTACTCTGGAAGAAAAACATGTATATGAAAATGTACTCGCTTATTTAACAACCTCTGACATACTGGCTATGCGTAATATTGGATTAGCAGTAATGGAAAAGATGACAGCGCCTGAGTTACAAATTTATCAGGCTCGTCAGGTTTATGAAGAGGCCCTGCATACCTGGACTTATCAGCATTGCATTGAATCTATAGGGCTGGATCAGGGTGAAATTTATAATCGTTATCGAGTAGTTCCGGCGATTAATCAGAAAATACAACTGGCTAATTCTAAAATAAGCTCAATATTACGAGCTGATATTGATTTAAACGACAAAGATGAATTAGAAAATTTCGTAATGTCTTATCTATTTTTTGCCGGTGTTTTTGAAGGCTGCTGGTTTTATAACGGTTTCAGCCCAATATTTGCACTGCAGAGACGGGGGTTAATGACCGGCACAGCAGAGCAGCTGCAATATATTATGCGTGATGAAGTTCTACATTGTGCATTTGGTATTAGAGTTGTCAATCAGATAATTTTAGAAAATGATATCAAACTAGACCCTAAAAAAATAACGGCTATGTGGCAGGAAGCAGAAGCATGTGAAATAGATTATGCAAACTATATTCTACGCGATCCGATTATCGGTTATAACGCTGATGATCATATAAACCAGTTTCGATATATTGCTAATAGACGTGCCAAATCACTTAAACTGGAAACGCCCTTCCCGGGCGCAAAGAATACATTAGAATGGCTGGATGAACAGGCAAATATGCGTAAGGAAAAAAACTTTTTTGAGACACGTGTAACCGAATATCAAACAGGTGGTGCACTTGAGTGGTAATGTTCATATAACTATGCACTAACGTTTATATAATTGTACATTTTAGTTGACTATACCACTAAAGTGTACAAAGTATTACGCCCATTAAATATAAGTTTTTGAGATCACATGAAATTGAATGCAGATTTATCATTAAGAGCAAGTCTTAACATCAACCAGCTGAAATGGGAAAATTCACCTTCAGCCGGAGTTCAGCGATTAAGACTTGAAGCCAATGATGACAACCCACCCGTTGAACGAGTTACGACTATAGTTCGCTTTGCAGCAAATAGCTCATTCAGTGGTCATGTGCATCCCGGGGGTGAAGAATTTCTAGTTTTAGAAGGCACTTTCTCTGACCAGCATGCTGATTACCCGAAAGGTTATTATGTTCGGAACCCTAAAGGAACCGGTCACGCACCGCACAGTGATGAGGGTTGCACAATTATCGTTAAACTCTGGCAGATGCACCCTGATGATAACCAGCAACTGGCAATTAATACTAATGATGAAAGTTTATGGATAAACAATACTGATACAGGTGATGTGCTTAGTTTATTTAAAGCTGATTATGAAACAGTTGAAATGTTACGTTGGTATAAAGGCATGTTATTCAATGACCTTAAGTTTGCAGCTGGTGTTGAATACTTTGTTATTAATGGCAGTTTTAGTGACGACATTGATAACTACACTGAAGGCTGCTGGTTACGTTTACCCGCCGGATCAAAACAAAACATAAAAGTAAACGAAAACTGTTTGATTTTACGTAAAACCAGTCATCTACTGGAGCCAGTTACCTATGAGTGAGCATCATAGCGTAATTATCGTAGGTGCAGGTTTAAGCGGTTTATATTGTGCCTGGCAGCTACAGCAGCAGTTACAGGATGTGATCTTACTAGAGGCACGTGATCGCACTGGCGGTCGGATTTTATCAGCCGATTATAAAAACAGTCATTACGATATGGGCCCTGCCTGGATTTGGCCCCAGTTACAACCACGTTTAAGCCAGTTAACATCACAGCTTGATCTGCAAATTTTCAAACAATATTCAAGCGGCGCAATGATTTATGAAAAAAATCCAGATGAAATTGAACGTTATGAAGGCCAATCTTCTCACAGTCAGTCATATCGAATTAAAGACGGCAGTTATCAGCTTATTAAAGCCCTGTTAACTAAAGTGCCTCAATCGAGTATTCATCTGAATACACTGGTAAAAGAGATACATAAAGATAATTTAGAAATTTATACTATTCGTGACGGTAAACCAGTTAATTACACTGCTGATAAGATCATACTCGCTATACCACCAAGGCTAATCCTCGAAAACATAATATTTAATCCGCCCATAGCTGAAGATATAACCAATACATGGAAAAACATTCCAACATGGATGTCAGGTCACTGCAAAATAGTATTTATTTACGACAAGCCTTTCTGGCGTGATAACAATTTATCGGGCGAAGTATTCAGTCATTATGGACCTTTATCAGAAATTTATGACGCCAGCCCTGAAAGCGAAGAACATTATGCTCTCACCTCTTTTGTTGGTTTAAATTCACATCAACGAAAGCAAATTGATGAAAAAAGTTTAATTGATTTAAGTTTGGCCCAATTACAACGCCTGTTTGGTGATGAAAGTAAAAATGTTTGTGATATTCAAATAAAAGACTGGAGCCTGGATGAGCACACAACTACTGAGCACGATTTAACTTCACCCATGCAACATCCACATTACCCGGATGATATACCAAAACACTTCTGGGATAAAAAAATAATACTTGCTGGTACTGAAGTAGCCCGTGAACACGGTGGTTATCTAGAGGGTGCTATTGAAAGTGCTGATGAAGCAATTTCAGTTTACGAATAATTTTTAATGTAATATTATCTAACTCGCATAAAGTTTAGTTAACCACGATTCTCTGGCACATGAGCTACGCTAATATACCTGGCGAATATATAAGGTGTATTAGTCTTATATGTAGTTATTCATATCTGATCTTATTAATATCGTTTTTGTTATGACTTAATCGAACATTATCTTTATTTTACTGTATCAGCATTATGGGAACCTGAATTCTGTAGTTTCGCCTTTTTGGCGACTCACTTTTTTGCCTGCAGCTGCAAAAAAGTAAGCAAAAAATAGCCGCCCTTTAGTCGCTAGTTCTCATCAAAAAGCGATGAGAATACCCAAAAAATCTAATGTTATTAAAAGTTATTACTCAATGCTGTGTGATTGCTACTCTGTTCCCGGGTCGTTCAGATGCGCCATCCAGGCTTACAGAACTTAAAATTACATCCCTGTAATTTTACCCCTCGATGGAAA
>JAPHRB010000045.1 GCA_026197015.1 Gammaproteobacteria bacterium
GGCCTGATTTCGAATGGGTGCCTTGTGTTTTACCCTTTAGAACCAGGCCTGGCAAGTCTGTAGAGCGAGTGCGGCTATTTTAACCGGACACTAGTGACGGTCCTCTGTGGGAATGCATACTTAAAACAAATAATGATTGTGAATAACAGATTAACTCGAGCATGGGAACAATATAATGCGCCTGAACAGCGCTTTCCACCGATGGAGATGCAGCAGAACAACTTACGTTTTATATATACTCAAACAGACTTAAACTCTGGATACGTACAAAAGTTTGTTGGGCTACCTGCAGGTTGGTGGTTTGAAACGTCATATTACTAATGGCTTCGTTAAGATCCAGATCTTCAATATCTGACCTCACTGCTTGCAGATGCACTGATTTGGCTTCGTTATCATCTAGTTGACTATCAATAGAATTAAGACGCCCACCAATACTGGTTTGCACATTGATTATTTTATCCATTGACTGATCAATATTATTCAATGCATTATCAATTTTTTGCGATAAAAATGAATCACTCGGCGCACCCGCCGCAAAATAAGCCGTGTCACCAACAATTGCTGATGTAATTGATGCGGACGATGCCACCGTATTACCGTTGTTATTCAGTAACAACACAGCATCATTACCGGTATCAGTTAAGTTACTTAAATTTAGATTACTGAAAACTTCGCCGTTTCCACCATCGGTTCTAAATTCAATCGCATTCGTTGTAGGGTTAACCTGAAAAGTAACACTCAAACCTGGCGTAGAACCATTTAATGTATAGGTTCCATCAAGATTGTCAGTCACACCGGCGGCCACTAAAGCCGTTGTTAAATTTCCTGCTGTGGCCAGATCAGTTGCACCGGCGACAGCAGCTACATTGAGTGTAATACCGTCAAAATCCAGATCAAAACCAATTGCATCACCTGCGGCAAAACCATTCGCCAGATAGTCGCCACCAAAGTTACCGGTAATATCGCCTGTTCCCGGAGATTCAAGTTCTCTGATCAGATCATTTATCGTGGTAAAAACATCCTGATAACGACTCGCCTCAACTGTAAACTCATCACCGGCTACCGGCGCCTGAGAAATCTGCACTTCAATACCATCAAAGGTAATTGAGTTTCCGTCATTATAGGGTCGGGGCGTTACACCTACTACTGCACCTGCCGTATTATCAAACACTTCATAATTATCTGCATCAATAAAACGAATTGTATAATCGTGACTTTGAAATGCACTACGATCGATAACTGAACCGGTTGAAATTTTTCCTGTGCCCGCATTGGTGCGATTAACATCTACCGAAAAATCACCATTACCTGTGCGAATCATTTGAAAAACTTCTGCACCTGAATTATTTGCAGTTACCTGACGGCTGCTACCAATCTGAATAGCTGACTGACCTTCATCACCATTATATGTATAGTTACCCGCACCATCTGTTGTAAACGCCTGAGTTTTAGATTGAAAACCGGAGAAAATATAATCACCATTTTCATCTTTTGCATTTGCGTAATCAAAAAGCTCGGCTAATTTTTCTTTCATTTCACTGGCAATCGCCTGGTTACTTTCTAAATCATTTACACCAGTATTCGCTGCCTGAATAGACAGCTCACGCACACGTTGTAAAACAAGATTAGAACTGGTAAGTGTCGACTCTTCCAGGTTTAACTGCTGTGTTGCATAGTTTGCATTATCACCATACTGTTCAATTTGACTTAACGCTTCATTTAAATCAACTATCCGCGCAGCACCACTCGGATCATCCGACGGTGACATTATTTTTTTACCCGCTGATATTTCATTTTGCACCCGCAGCAGATCTTCCTGCTGCTGAAGAATATTTTGCAAACCCTGATTATGAATGAGTGCTGTAGATACTCGCATAATTACACCGCGTTAAGTAATGAATCAAATATTTCCTGTGATACCTGTATCACACGAGATAAAGCCTGATATGCCTGTTGATAACGAACTAAATTTGCCGCTTCTTCATCTAAATTAACACCGGAAACACTTTCCCGTCTCTCGAGTGCACCATTTAATAAACTTTCTTCAACTTCCAGACCAATTTTAACCTGTTGCGTGACAACACCCACGTTGGATGTTAATGCCGTATACGACTGCTCAAATGTTGTATTACCATTATTAAGCACACCCGTAGTCTGTAACGAAGCAAGCAGTAATGCATTTCGGTTATCAGATGTAGCGCCCGCATTATCTTGCACTGTAAATGTATCACCTGGTATTGGCTCACCGGTTAACTGAACCTGCCAGCCATTTTGATTTACATTAATACCATTAAAATAAACCACATCATTCTGCAACACCGTGCCGCTTGCACGATCAACTACATCAAATGTTCCAGACGGGTTTGCCGGATCAAAATAGATATCAACCGTATCGGTTAAATCTCCATCTAAAACATCAGTCACTGTTGGTGAAGATATTTCAATAGAACCAATATTATTTATATTAGTCGTTGCACGTACCGGACCCGCTGCCGCTATTTGTGCCGTGTCAGTTAATAATGCCTGAAAACTCACGGCACCTGAATCAGTGGGGCGAATATAAAATGAATCACCTGCAGCAGCTACACCACCTGCTGTAATTTCAAGTCCATCAACTGAAAATGGTCCAGCGCCTGTAGCCACCGTTACATTATCACTGAGCCTGACAACATTATAATTAACACCATCAAAACCAACTTCATAATCTGAAACGGTTAGTGCGGATACATCGGTAATAGAAAAATTCATTACCCCTGTACCGGTATTGTTCTGGTTAGGTAAGGCAACTGTACTCGGCCCGATAAAGGTTGCCGGGTTACCGCTGGATACCACCCCCGCTGTTGCACGTGTACTACTTGAACCAAGCGCCGACAAAGTTAATGTTGCGTTATTCGTAGCACCATCAGTAATATTGCTAATCGCGAGATTATTACCTAAAGGGCTCGGCCCACCTGCCGTCTCAAACTTTATATTACTACCATAAAGCTCAAACGTCATACTCACACCCGGGGTTGTTCCCGCTAACGTATAAGTGCCGTCCGCATTATCGGTTACATTGGCATCATTATTGATGCCCGTTGCACCAAACAATAATCCATTTGCGATATCCTGATTCGTATCTCCCACCTGAACCGTATAAGCTGTGTTTACTGTACGCCCATCAAACTGTAAATCGAAACTGATGGTTTCACCTACCGCCAAACCGTTAGCCAGGTAATCACCACCAAACTGTGCCTGTAAATGGCCTGTACTCACGGTGCTAAACTGATTACCACCAAAATCACCATTTAAGTCATAACCCTGAGTATGCTGGGCGTTCATAGACTCCGCTACTGATATAGCCAAAAGCCCCATACGATTCTGAGTATCATTTAAAAAACTGTCTCTTACATCCAGTAAACCACCCAGGTCACCACCGACCAGTGAGTCGGTTACATCAACCGTGCCGGCACTACTTTGCATGCCAACTGAAATTCTGTCAGGCTGCGCCGCATCCTGCTGAGCAACTAAGGTTGAAACTGTTGAACCTGAAACCAGTAACTGACCTGTACCTACAAGTACATTTAAATTTCCATCGTCCTGCTCGACGACCGTAACAGCCACTTTTTCAGATAACCTTTTTAATAAAGCGTCACGTTGATCAAGCAAATCACTGGGGCGATCTCCTACCGCACTCACACTACTTATTTGCTCATTAAGACTTGCAAGCTCGGTAGTTATTGAGTTTATTTCACTAATTTCTGCACGAACACTCAGATTAATTTCAGACTCAAGGGCCTGAAGCTCGCTACCAATAGAAGCAAAACTCTGTTCCAGAATTTCTGCTGAACCCAGTAAAGCAACCCGTGGTGCATTTGCCGAAGGGTCATTGGCAACATCATTCAGAGCATTAAAATAATTATCTAATGCGGGCATCAAACTGGATTGCTCATCAGCCACAATACTTTCAACACGCACAGCATAGGATTCAAACGTATCCAGACGCCCTACATTAGAAGTACTATCACGGATGCTGAGGCTGTTAAACTCGTCAATAATTCGATTAACCGACGTTAAATCAACACCTTGCCCAAAAAATGCAGGGCCTTCACGTAGTGGATTACGTGCATCAAGCTCAGCACGCTGACGTGTATAGTTCTCATTGCCAACATTAGCAATGTTCTGAGATGTTGTCGCCAGTGCACCCTGATAGGCGCTTAAGCCACTTACAGATATATTGAGTAAATCAGGCATAACGCCTCACTTCCTATTTTACAGTGTTGATTCTTTACAACCGCTTTCCTGCGTGAGAAGCAGATGTTTAATTAAAAACAATAAACATCTGTTATCACTCAGGTTAGCGGCACTTTATTCAAAGCCTTTAATTCAGAGACTTTAGTTTGCAATTCTTCACTTGCACGTATTCGATTAATTTTGCTGGCATAGTCAGGGTCCGTCGCATAACCTGCACGCTGCAATTCGCTTGCATATGATGAAGGATCATATCCGTGCTCTAATGCTTTTTGATAACGAGGGTTTTCCATTATGAAACTGGTATAATCGTCAAATGCCTGCGAAACCGAATCATATGTACGAAACGCGGCCTTCTCATGTTGCATCACACCATGGCGAAATTCACGCGTGGTAATTTCTACCTTATCTCCGCTCCAACGCTGATCTGCTTTAATGCCAAATAAATTAAAACTATTAGATCCATCTGTTTTAACCGGCAGGTGTTCACCCCAGCCTGTTTCCAGTGCTGACTGTGCCATCAATACTTCAGCATCCACACCTAACTTTTCAGAGGCACGTAATGCATGTGGCCACACATCTTCTATAAACGCCTGCTTTGAATTCCATAAATTTTTATCCTCTGTATCCACTTGCGCTTTTTGCTGTGGCTGTGTATCTGCAGTTACTGCAAAAAAATCACTACGTAATCTGGATACGCTGACATTGCTTTTTGAATAAGGTATTACGGGTCTGGGGTTATTTATATAATCTTCAATAGCTTTTTCATTTATATCGGACTCAGGCATACCACCTAACTGTCGCTCAATAACATTCGCCAGCCCGATGCCTCTACCATTCGCAATTTCTGTACTCAATTGTTTGTCATGCATATCCTGATACATTTTTTCAGACTTACTACCAAACAATTCATTTTCAGGAACCGTATCCCGCATGCTCTTAAGCATCATTTTTATAAATAACGATTCAAACTGTTTAGCGACTTCTTTAATTGCTTCCGGGCTTTGCTCGCGCGCACCTTTTTTAAGATGAGCCAGTGACTGAAAGTCATTAACTACTGCAGAGTCCGTAATCATCTAAATCACTATCAGCTCAGCAGTTAATGAACCTGATGTTTTTAATGCTTCCAACATGGCAACTAAATCGCCCGGTGCAGCACCGACCCGGTTTACCGCATCAACCAGCTCTCTTAAACTGATACCTGGACGGAATAAAAACATACGTGAATTCTGCTGTTCAATATCAATTCGATCACGACCAACAACCGCTGTTGTTCCCTGATTAAAGGAACCGCCTGGCTGACTCACAATTGGGTCAGCGGTAACACTCACCACCAGATTACCGTGAGCCACCGCCGCACGTTTCACACGCACATCGTCAGTGATAACAATGGTGCCAGTACGTGAATTAATAACAATTCTGGCCGGCGCACTATCTGGCGACACCTTCAAATTCTCAAGAAAAGAAACAAATTCAACTTTCTGAGTAGTTGTAGGCGGGGTTAAAACCTGGATCGAAACTGAATCCAGTGCATGTGCACTGTCCGGGCCTAATTCATTATTAATGGCCTGCACTACCCGATTTGCCGTTGTAAAGTCACCCCGATTTAAATTAAAAACAATTTTATTCATATCCGCAAACGGATTAGGCACCTCACGCTCAATGGTCGCTCCGCTGGGAATTCGCCCAACACTAGGCACATTAACCGTTACCTTAGAGCCGTCACTGCCGGAAATACCAAAACCACCGACTATCAGGTTGCCCTGTGCAACGGCATATATCTTTCCATCAACGCCCTTAAGGGGGGCCATTAATAAACTCCCCCCACGCAGACTTTTTGAGTTACCTAAAGAGGAAACCGTGACATCAATTTTCTGACCCGGTTTACTAAATGGGGGTAAATCAGCATGTATTGCGACAGCGGCAACATTTTTCAGCTGAGGCGTGACACCCACCGGCAATACTATGCCGTATTGCTGCAGCATGTTTTTAAAACTTTGTACGGTAAAAGGGGTTTGTGAAGTCTGATCACCGGTTCCATCAAGGCCAACAATAAGCCCATAACCCACCAGAATGTTGTCTCGCACCCCCGCCACACTTGCTATATCTTTAATTCGCTCAGCTGACGCATTAAACGGAATCAAGATTATGAATAATAATGGTAATAAACACCGTTGCCAAAACATTGGCACTCTCCAGGTAATTAGATCTCTATCTGTATTACTGCAAAAGTAGGGCCAACCTCATTTTTTATAATATTTATGCAAAATTTAGTAATTTAAGCTAAGATTTATAGACTGCTTACTCAGGTGATAACTGAAATGAAGTACTTTAATTTTGTAATAAAAGCGTTTGCTGCTTTGTTAATAATATCAGTTCTTACAGGCAGTCCGTTATATGCACAAGCAACAGATAAAGTAGTTCTACACATTAGTAACCCATTAAAAATGACCATGCTGGTTAATAATATTAAAAACCTCAGAAAGATGTTAGAGAAAGACGCTCTGATTGCTGTTGTTGTTAACGGACCGGCTGTTGCCAGATTTTCTACTTCGTTTTCTTCCCGAAAACAGTTAGATGAAATTTTGCAGCAAGATGCTGATGTAAGTGTTTGCTCTTTTGCGTTAAAAAACAAAAACATTTCTAAAGAACAATTATTTGAGGGGGTTTATTATCTTGAGGACGGAGGGGTATCCAGGCTAGTTAAACTTCAACAACAGGGTTATGCTTATATCAAGCCATAATGTAATGCAGACTTAACTTCCCTGTTTATGAACTGCATTAAATCTATTATTTCAAACTAAAAAAGTTAAAACGGCCACCATTTACCATTCATAAACTGACCAAACCAGCCTTGCGTATTGGCATCTGCGAGGAAACCTTCGCCACTATATGCAATTTGTGCATCTGCCAGTTTTGAAGATGGCAATGTATTGTTTGGTGACACATCATTAGGCCGAACAACTCCCGCAATGCGTATATATTCTTTACCCTGATTTAAAGTAAACCACTTCTCACCCTGCACAACCAGATTACCATTAGGTAATACATCAACCACCGTTACGGTAATTTCACCTGTTAAACTATTACTTTGAGAACTATCTGCCTCACCTGAAAATTCACGCTCTGGCGCCACGTTAAATTCCAGAACATTATTCCCCTTGAACGTTGGCTGTACACCGAACAGAGTGGGATTAGCTGTAGCCAGATCATCTTCTTTCTTTGTGCTGGTACCGGCTTTTTTGCTGGCACTGGTTTTTTCATTTAGTAGAATAGTTAATACATCACCAATATTGTGAGGTTTAGGATCCTCATATAACAAAACGCCACGAGAACTAAATAACGAACCACTTTGATAGGTTATCGGTTGTGGTGCCACTGGTCTTACTATCGGTTGAAAATCAGCAAGCTCCTGAGGTTTTACATTGCAACCTGAAACAGACTGTATTGCTATCGCAAGTAGCGAGAATTTTATTAATTGCTGGTTATTCATTCTATTCACCATATTGAGTCGTAAGTCTTAAGTCTCAAGTCGTAAGTCTCAAGTCAAAAAATAAGCGCCTACGGCGCACCGCTTTGACTTCTGACTTACGACTTGAGACTTACGACTTCTAACCATCTTTACAAGTTATTATTTACGTACTGCAACATCTGATCTGCAGTTGAAATAACTTTTGAATTCATTTCATATGCACGCTGTGTTTCAATCATATTTACCAGTTCTTCAACAACATTTACATTTGATGTTTCAACAGCACCACTTTCTAAAAAACCTAAGCCGGTTAGTCCTGGTGTTCCCGTTGTAGGAGAACCACTTGAGGCTGTTTCCGCGAATAAATTATTACCCTCTGGCTGTAATCCGGCTGGATTAACAAAATCTGCTAACTGAACGTTACCAATCTGCGATGGCGCCGTATTATTACCTGTTAATACAGACACCGTACCGTCAGCACCAATCGTAATACTTTGTGTGTCTTGCGGAATAGTTAATGCAGGCTGCAATAACAAACCCTGAGATGTAACTACCTGTCCATCGGCATCCATCTGAAATGAACCATCACGAGTATAAAAAGTTGAACCATCAGACTGCTGAATTTGAAAAAAACCTCTGCCTAGAATAGCCATATCTAGCGGCTTACCTGTTTGAGAAATATTTCCCTGTGTATGCAGTTTTTCTGTTGCGACTACACGCACACCTGTACCGATAGACAAACCCGAAGGTGCACGGGTATCTTCTGTTGTGTTACCGCCAGCCTGTTTTTTATTCTGATAAATTAAATCCTGAAAAATAGCCTGATCACGTTTAAAACCAGTTGTATTCACATTAGCCAGATTATTTGAAATAACAGATAACCGGGTTTGCTGTGCATCCAGTCCGGTTTTCGATATCCACAATGCGGGGTTCATAAGTTTTCTCCAAGAATTCTTTTTTTATCAGTCATATTTTTAAAAGTTAGCTATTTCTTAATAAACTAGCTGACGCTTCATCTAAAGTTTTAGCTTCTTTCATCATATTTATACTGGCTTCAAATTGACGTGCATTGGTTATTAACTGAATCATCTGACCAACTGCATTCACATTACTTCGCTCAAGCACGCCATTTTCCAGTTTAACTTCAGCTGCAGCCGGGGCAACGCTCCCATCATTTAATTGTAATAATCCATCTGCATCTTTTTGTAAGTTTTGTGTGTTGGGGTTAACCAGTTTAATTCTATCCACAATAACTAATGATTCGGAAGATTGCCCTACAGGCACAATACTGATAGAGCCATCACTACCAATATCTATTTTTTCTGCGGGTGGCATAGTAATAGGGCCACCATTTCCTAAAACCGCAAAACCGGCTCCGGTGGTTAAACGCCCCGTATTATCTAACCTGAAGTCGCCAGCGCGAGTATAGGCTTCACCGCCCTGTTTGTTTTGTACTGCAATAAATCCGTCTCCATTAATTGCAACATCAAGCTCACGATCTGTGGTTGCTAATGAACCTTCAGTTAGGTCAATACTATCTGCATCCTGCTGATTCATAACACGCGTGTTATAACCAGGGCCGCTGACATGCCAACTGGTGAAAGTATTAAAATGTGATTTAAAACCCGTTGTATTCGAGTTAGATAAATTATGCGAAATAGTGGCCTGAGCCTGCGAAGCCTGTCGTGCACTATTCGTTGCTGTATATAACATTTTATCCATTTTAAACCTCTGTAACTTCTATAACATCGTGATCTAAAGATCACTCCTCTGAGAACGATAAATTCAGGAGCAACCTTCAGCTCGCGATTGGTTACATAGCTAATCTATGTGATATTAATAATTGTCTGTGTAATTGTGTTGGCGGTTTCAATTGCTTTTGAATTCGCCTGGAAATTACGCTGCGCAGTAATTAGATTTACCAGTTCTGCCGTTAAATCTACATTTGATGTTTCCAGTGCACCGGTCTGGATTAAACCCAGATTACCTGAACCCGCTTCGCCACCAATAACAGGCCCTGAATCTACCGTTTCCACCCAGGATGTATTACCCGTTTGACGTAAGCCCTGTGGATTATCAAATTTCGCCAGCGCCACCTTACCTAAAGCCGTTGTTTGTCCGTTGGTAAAATTTGCACGAACCAGACCATTATCATCAATCTCAAGACCCGCTAACCGACCTGTAGAAAAACCATCCTGACTTAAAGATTGCACCGAGAAGTCACCTTGAGCTTCCTGTGTGATCGTATTACCCACACTATTAAAATCAATTGTTATATCTAATGGTGCCGCGCCGTTGGTTAACACAAAGGGATCAAAATTCAGCGCACCCGCTGTGGTTGAGTTAGTTAAATCAAGCGTACCTGATGCATCAAAATCCAGTGTAGCTGGTGATAATGCAGCACCCGTTTGCATAGGGAAACCATCCATTGTTGAACGCACTTCCCAGGTATTGTTTAATTCATCTGTCATCACATAATACATAGTCAAAATATGCGAGCTACCCTGCGAATCAAAAACCGTTGCTGATGTTGAGTTATGATAATTAGAAGTACTCGGTGCAACCGTTGTGCCTGCACCTATAGCGGCTGTAAATTCGGCATCAATTCCACCCACCGCTGCAGGATCAATAGCCGGTGTTAAACCCGCGGGCAAATTTAAATTAATATTCACATCCGTGGTAGCCTGTGGACTACCCACCGAATTGGGAACCTGTAATGGGATAGTACCCGTTAAACTTGTTGTACCAACAACACCCGTTACTGGATCAACAGGAAAACCCTGCAGAATTTGCCCTGCACTATTTGCGATCAAACCGTCCTTGTCAACCTGAAATGCACCCGCTCGTGTATAAGATAAATCAGCACTGGCCTGATTATCTCTCATTACAAAAAAGCCCTCTCCACTTACCGCCATATCCAGAGTATTTTCTGTAAATTCAAGATTACCCTGACCAAACTGTTGTGATACAGAGGCTAACTGAACACCCGCACCAACAGCATTAGATGTAGTACCTAAAGGTGATGCTGAAAAAATATCTGCAAATTCAGCACGCGAACCTTTAAAACCGGTTGTTGAAACATTGGCTACATTGTTACTGGTTACATCCAGATCAGATGATGCAGCGTTTAAACCACTGAGTGAAATATTAAATGACATACTTGTATTCCTCGCTTTATCGTAATTACTGGATTTGATTTACCTGACTGAAACCGACCATTCCAAGATTTTCTAATTCAACTAACATCTCCTGACCCACACCACCTAAAGTTAGACTTTGAACCTGATCAGCAACCTGAGGTGTTAAAGATTCTGTGGTATTGCCAAAGGTTGCTTCCACATCAATGCGATAACGCCCTGCTGGTGCTCGCTGCCCACTAAACGTTGTACCATCCCAGTTGAACTGCACCAATCCTGCTGGTTGAGGCCCCAGATCTACCCGGCCAAATAATTCACCATTAGAATCATAAACATTAACGGCAACATTGGATGAACTTGAATCCAGTTCTACCGCGCCATCTAAAGTACCCGTTGTTGGCAAGTAACCCTGATCATGCTCAACCAGCACCTGACGCCCTATAATATTCGATGCCTCCAATGCCTGAGATGACTGTAAATTTGTTGCCAGGTCATTGAATGAATCCAGTAAACCATTTATGCCTTCAACAGCACCAAACTGTGCAATCTGGCTCATAAATTCATTATTATCCTGTGGTTCTAACGGATCCTGATTTGCAAGTTGCTCAGTCATTAATTTTAGAAAATCTTCCTGACCCAACTCTGTATTACTTTCTTCTTCAATGGGGTCAGCATAAGTACGTATCCCCGGAATACTTCCGATATCATTAATTTCCATTATTTAATCCTCTTATCCCTGACCTAACTGCAGGGTTCTTAATAACAAATCTTTCGTTGTGCTCAAAACTTCAACATTATTCTGATAACTTCTAGATGCAGAAATCATGTCGGCCATTTCAGCAACCGTATCTATATCCGGGCTATAAACAAAACCGTCATTATTCGCTAACGGATGATTTGGACGATAATGTGGAATAGCGGCAGTTTGCTCCTGCATAATTTCACGCACTTTTACTATAGCAACCTCATCACCATTCATACTTTCTGTTTCTTGTAATACAGACTCAAACACAGGATGACGTGCCTTATAAACATCAGCTTCATTAGCGGAAATGGTTTCCGCATTAGCTAAATTTGATGCCACCGTATTTAAACGTAACATCTGAGCACTCATACCTGAACCCGCCACATCAAACACATTAAAAACTGACATGAATTGCTCCTGATTTACTTCGTACAAAATATTTACTTGTAATGCTCATTTCTTTCTCCCACAGAGATGAATGATTATTCTTGTTTAACAGGTACACTACTCACCTCTAAATGCTGTTTTCAGCCCGGAAATTTTACGCGTTAAAAAACTTAAAGTTGTTTGGTATCGAACTGCGTTTTCAGCGAATTCCGCTTTTTCCTTCTGTGTATCAACCGTATTACCATCTGCTGAACTTTGTTCAACTGTTCTATACTGGATATCACCTGTAAAAGCTTGCTGCTGTGAATTTATATGCCCCTTGTGGGTTGTTTTTAATTGCCCGCCACTTATATTCTGAGAGCCTGAATTTTGAGCATTTTGTAAAACCTGATTGAAATCAATATCACGAGCTTTATAACCGGGGGTATCTGCATTAGCTATATTTTCAGATAACAATTGGTTGCGACGCTCAAAAAGCAGCAACGCATCATCATGTACCCCAAAAACTTTATCAAAACTCACTGGCATTAAAATTTCCTCTTGCAGGTAATATTGCAAGAGCAATGCCAGTTTATTATTTACATGTTTTTCAATTAGTTAGAGTAAAGGAGGCAATAAATATTGAAATTAAGCGGCAAGTGTTGCCGCCAGGCGGAAAAGAAATTCGCTAATAAAAATCACACAGCAGCAGAAACAAACCGCGCTAATATAATAAATACGAAATTTAAAAAAAGAACCTGAAGATTTTGATTTGCGACTTAAGACTTAAGACTTAAGACTTATAAACTATATTTTCAAGCAAACTTCAAACGATACACAACACCCGTGCTCGCCCTGACCATTTCAAAGCGGTCACAATATTGCGCGATTGATTCAGAAGCACCCAGCATTAAAAAACCTCGTGGGTTGAGGGCATCTGCCATGCGGTTGAGAATATCTTTCTTGGATTCAGCCGAAAAATAGATTAGAACGTTACGACAATAAATAGCATCAAACTTTCCTAAAGCAGCATAACTCTTTAGTAAGTTCACTTCACGAAAATTCACCCTGCTACGAATATTAGCATTTACCTGCCATTGGTCGCCCACCTGAGAAAAGTACTGGCGCTTTCGCTCTTCAGACAAACCTCTGGCTAAAGCCAGTGCATCATACTTTGCCATTTTTGCTGCATTTAAAATTTCCTGAGATATATCAGTGGCAACAACATCCACCTTAAAACCCCGGTTTTTTTTCAAATACTCATCAGCCGTTATGCTTATTGAATAAGGCTCCTGTCCACTTGAGCAGGCGGCAGACCAGATACGAATGGCGTTTTTATTCTGTTGTTTGTGATCTTCAAATATAGTCTGACTTAAAACCTGAAATGGATAGGTATCACGAAACCAGAGAGTCTCGTTAGTCGTCATTGCCTCAATGACTTTGGTACGTAATGCTGAGTTCATCGATTTATTAAGCGCATCAACTAAACTCTGCAATGTAGGGATATTACTATCTTTCATTAACCTGTTAAGGCGACTGGAAACCAGATAATGTTTATTTTCACCTAAAACAATACCACATGCTTTTTCCAGAAAAGTCTGGAAATTTTTATATTCATCGGGGGAAAAACTCGCTGTCATATGAAATCTAGTCCGCCTCTACGCAGAGGCATATTCTATTTATTACATTTTGATTATAGATTCTACAGTAAAATCAAGCATCAGAAATATTTTCCATACCCTCTGAAGGATCTTTATTATTAATGACATTAATAACCGAATGAGCAAGCTCATTCGGTTTAAACTTGGGTACAAAATGGTTTGCCCCGACTTTTTCAACCATACTGTTATTAAATACCCCACTTAAAGATGTATGTAACATGACATAGAGATCTTTCATTCGAGGGTCTTTACGTATTTTTGTAGTCAGAGTGTA
>JAPHRB010000166.1 GCA_026197015.1 Gammaproteobacteria bacterium
GGAGCGGATGCTCTTGATGATTTCGAGTGTCCTGTCCTCTGAACCGGTATCAATAACCAGCACCCTGCGTGCAACAGGAAGAATGGAGCGGAGCGACTCCTCAATGAAGTTCTCCTCGTTCTTGACCAGACAATGTGCAGTCAGCATGGAATCAGGCCACTCAAAACATGAAAATGCCTGATAACACGCTGTGTGCCATTAATATGCAATATGTATCTTGCGATGCACCAGTAAAAGATGGCGACGAAGTTGCTTTCTTTCCGCCTGTAACCGGAGGTCGTTATGCCCAGTGAGATTCACAACACACCATTTGACCCCTGGCAGGCCACCCAGCAATACCAGAAAAGTCAGTTAGAACCAGGCAAATATGGCGCCACAGCGAGTTTTGTTGGCACTATGCGTGATTTTAATCAGGGTGATGACGTCACCAGCATGACTCTTGAGCACTACCCGGGCATGACGGAAAGTTATCTGGATAAAATATGTGAAGAAGCCAAACAACGCTGGGACTTGATTGATTGCCTTATTGTTCACCGGGTTGGCGAGATACATCCTGATGATCCGATTGTGCTGACGGTTGTCTGGTCGGCTCATCGTAAAGAGGCGTTTGAAGCCTGCCGTTACCTGATGGAAGAATTAAAGTCACGCGCACCTTTCTGGAAAAAAGAAGGGCTTGAAGAAGGCCACCGCTGGGTAGATAAAAACACCCCCGGATAAAGGCCAGGTAAGCTGATATTTAATAATCTTTGTGATATTTATATCCCTACTGACACACACTACTTGAACCCCGTGTTATGTCTTGCTAACGTGCGCCTTTGAATATTTTAATATCAAGGACTAAATAATGTTAAAAGCAATCCCTACCGCCGTTGTCTGCATCGGCTTAAGCGCATTACTCACTGCATGCAACGACAAGGCAGGCAACGCAGAAAATACAATTAAACTCGATACGGATACCAATAAAGCCAGCTACAGCATAGGCGTTCAATTAGGCACGCAAATAGCTAAAGTTAAAGATATGGTTAACGAAGATGCCATAATGAAAGGTTTTAAAGATAGCCTGGCCGGGTCTGAGCTTCAGCTTTCAGCAGAAGACATGCAAGCCGCTATGCAGACCTTCCAACAAAATATGCTTGCAGCTCAGCAAGCCAAACAGCAGGAATTGGCCACTTCGGGCAAAGCTGAAGGTGATAAGTTTCTGGCTGACAACAAACTTAAAGACGGTGTAAAAACCACTGAAAGCGGCCTGCAATATAAAGTAATAACACCGGGCACAGGCGCCTCGCCAACTGCAACCGATACGGTTGTAACTCATTACACAGGCACACTGGTTAACGGTAAAGTTTTTGATAGCTCTTACAAGCGTAATGCTCCTGCTACATTCCCTGTAAATGGCGTAATCAAAGGCTGGACGGAAGCACTGCAATTAATGAAAGTTGGCGCAAAATGGCAATTAGTTATACCTTCAGAACTGGCATATGGCGAAAGAGGTGCTGGTGCAAGTGTGGGTCCGAATCAGGTATTAATATTTGAAATTGAATTACTAGAAATCAAAAAATCATAATTAGTTTTTACGTAGTTTAAGGCTTTATTACATACTTCAGGTACAAATCGTTTTGTACCTGAATTCAGCTAGATAACGCTCTTATTTATGGAATAGGATCATGGTGTAACTGCCTTGATCTTTATTCTCATATTTGAGGCTATCACTAATATACGCATACCCGGATTTGCCTCAAAAGTGCTCTACTCAACTTATCAGCCCGCTGAAGGCCTGAGCTTTTCTTTCTAATAAAATTAAAGATGACAATTTATTCCTCGTTAGTTTCACTGGAAAATGCACAACGGTTATGCGGTTTATAAAAGCCGTTTTAAATATCACTTTATGTTATGAATTCAGTGATTAGCATATCACCACGTGCCCTGATATTACACGGTTCAAATGAACCCTCTTCAGGCTGCTGCCTGGTGCGAGCAAGTTCGGCCCGAATACACGCATTAAACTAGAGATAGAAATATCCACAACAGATACTATACTATTAGAGGTCATTGACACGGCATTGGGTTTGCCCCGCCGCAAATAGAAAACATTTTAAATGATTTAACAACACGATAATCTCTATTTCTCGCGTATGCACACTGGCAAAGAACCAGTGCCTTCTATTTGTCGCCGTTTCAGCCACCTAATGGGTAGAGGCATAATGACTACCAGTGAACCTGAAAAAGGCACCTTTTTATAGCCAGTTTGCTATTAACGCCAGAATTGACCACGAGCGATAATTAATGAATAAAGTTTTAATTGTTGAAGATAATGAAATGAATCGCGACATGTTAACTCGTCGACTTCAGCGTATGGGATTTGAGACAGAAATTGCTGTTAACGGGGAAGAAGCATTAAGTCAGGCTAAACTTTTTAAACCTGATATTATTTTAATGGATATGAGCCTACCAGTTATGGATGGATGGGAAGCTACACACATTTTGAAAAATCATGATGAAACCCGTCAAATTCCTGTTATTGGGTTATCTGCACACGCACGTGAAGCTGATCTAATTCGAGCTAAAGAAGCAGGTTGTGATGCCTATGAAACCAAACCCGTCGATCTTGATTTATTAATTAAAACAATACAGTCACTGATATCAGATAAATAAGACAATTGATCTTCTTTAATATATTTTATTATTTTTTCTTGTCATTCGATATTCTGCACCTGTTCACGCATCTGCTCAATTAACACCTTCAACTCAACCGCCGCCTGTGTTGTTTCTATATCTGCAGATTTTGAACCTAATGTATTCGCTTCACGATTAAACTCCTGCATTATAAAATCCAGCCTTCTACCTACGGGTTCATTGCGTTTTAATATTTCTTCGACTTCGATAAAATGACTGTCTAATCGGTCAAGTTCTTCATCAACATCCATTTTTTGAGTTATATATACCAGCTCCTGTTCAAACCTGTCTTTATCAAAATCAACTTTAAGTCCTTCAACTTTTTTTAATAACTTTTGTCTGGTTTTTTCCAGTAATTTAGGCCGTCGTTGTCTTTCATTAGTAACTATTAATTTCATTGCCTTACATCGTTCTTCAACCATTACCTGTAAACGACGCCCTTCATCTTCGCGTGATGTTATTAAATTTTTAACCGCTTCATCAAATAAAGTGTATGCAGAATTTATTACCGGGTTTAAATCTATTTCTGCTTGACCAAGCACACCGGGCCACTTCAATAATTCAAGCACGTCCATCTCGCTGGGTTGATGCAGTTTTGTGCTGATTGTTTTGCAGGCGTTCAACACCTCATCAACGCATGTTTCATTAATGATCAATTTTGACTGTTGATTTTCAGATGCTTTAAAGCGTAAATTACATTCCACTTTTCCACGTTTAACAGTTTTGTTTAAACGTTTTCGTACTTCATTTTCTATACTGCGCATCTCTTCAGGCAGTTTAATTACAACATCCAGATAACGATGATTCACCGATCTCAGCTCCCATACAAGCGAACCCCAAACCTGTTCTTCACTGCTTCTGGAAAATGCGGTCATGCTATTTGTCATTGCTTTACCCGTGAATTTCATTACGCTCAGTGTATCACCGACTCACACACATTATGACTTTATCGCTGTAAAACCGTATAATTCACACAACTAATTTTAAGGAAGCACTATGCGACCCAGCAATCGTGAAGCTAATCAAATGCGTGATGTGAAAATCAGCCGCAACTACACCATGCATGCTGAAGGCTCTGTTCTGGTTGAGTTTGGCAATACAAAAGTATTATGCACAGCAACCGTAGAGAGCAAGGTACCGGGCTGGTTACGAGGTAAGGGATCTGGATGGGTGACTGCTGAATACGGCATGTTACCGCGCTCTACCGGTTCTCGTATGAGGCGCGAAGCCGCGGGTGGTAAACAAGGTGGCCGTACAATGGAAATTCAGCGCCTTATCGCTCGCTCTTTACGCGCGGCGATTGACCTTAAGGCGCTAGGCGAGAATATGATCACCATCGACTGTGATGTTATTCAGGCAGATGGTGGCACCCGTACCGCATCAATAACCGGGGGATATGTAGCGCTGGCAGATGCTATTGAATATCTAATTAAAAACAGGCAGCTTACTTCAAGCCCTTTATTAGGTAAAATAGCCTCTGTTTCTGTAGGTATTTTTAACGGAACACCCGTACTAGACCTGGATTATGATGAAGACTCAAAAGCCGAAACAGATATGAATGTTGTGATGAATGATAATAATGCTTTCATTGAAATTCAGGGTACCGCTGAAGGTCATGCATTTAATCAGGACGAATTAAACGCCATGTTAGATCTCGCCAAAAAAGGTATAGGTGAGTTAATGCAGGCTCAACAAACGGCTTTACAAACATGAGTAAAAAAACCTCAAATAAAATCATTTTAGCCAGTGGTAATGCGGGTAAGGTTCGGGAAATTAATAAACTGCTATCTGATCACGGTATAGAAGTGGTCCCGCAAACTGAATATGATGTGCCCGAAGCGCTAGAAGATGGTTTAACTTTCGTTGAAAACGCGCTTAAAAAAGCACGTCATGCTGCAAAATTAACCGGCTTACCGGCTATAGCTGATGACTCGGGTATTGAAGTAGATGCCCTGGATAAACGCCCCGGCATTTATTCTGCTCGCTACTCCGGCGAAGGTGCAACCGATGCAAAAAATAATATTAAAATGTTATCTGAGCTTGAAGGTGTAAGTGAAGAAAAACGAAGCGCACGTTACTGGTGTGTCATGGTATATCTTGAAAGCGAAAATGACCCAACACCTATTATTACTCAGGGAACGCTTGAAGGTAAAATTCTAACAGCGCCTCAAGGTGATGGTGGTTTTGGTTACGATCCTATTTTCTGGTTAGCAGAGCAAAACTGTTCTGCGGCTGAGCTAAGTATGCAAGAAAAAAATAAAATCAGCCATCGAGCCATTGCGTTGAATGCACTAGCGAATGCCCTGAAGGAAAGACTTAAATAGTTAACTTACTGCAGACTGTGCCTGATTTTTAGTATCCGGCCAGTAATGGCTCACACGGTTGTGTAAGCAGAGTCGTAGCCTAACACAAAAATAATTTTCACATGCTCTCATAGTTGAAAAAATAATGACCATTATAAGCTGCGCCGACATTCAACTAGAGCAACTTCAATCCGTTTTAGGAGAATATAATTTAACTATTCATCTAATAGATGATAATAAAAAAATCCCCGGCAGCTGGTTCGGCGAACCCGAAGCAGGTATTATTGAAAATAATTTATATATTCGTAACGACACGCCTGTTCATTCAGCATTACATGAATCCTGCCATTATATTTGTATGGCGCCTGATCGCAGAAAAAAATTACATACCAATGCCGGTGGTGATTACGATGAAGAAAATGGCGTATGTTATTTGTCCATTTTATTAAGCGATTATATTGATAACTTTGGCCGCGAAAGAATGTTTAGTAATATGGATGACTGGGGATATACGTTTCGTCTCGGTTCTAGCAAGGCCTGGTTTGAAGAAGATGCAAAAGACGCTTTTGACTGGTTGCTTTCACATAAAATAATTTCTAAAACAGGAAAACCTGAGTGGAATATTCGGTTATAAATGACATGTTTTTATAAAAGTTATTTCAGATTTCATACTAATAGCTAAGGTGCTTGAACATCATTCACAGGGCATTCAGAAAATAATCCTCAATTAATAGCAATTAATTATCATTTTAAAAATACAGCATTACAAAATAAATATCATTTTACCTATAATAAAAAAGGGGCTCTCGCCCCTTTTTTACACTATTTATATATTATGTTTTACTAGAACATGAAATTACCCTGAACACTTAATATATCAACATCTGCATCATAACTACCCGTTAAAGTATGACCAAATGCATCAGTATTATTAATTTCAGTGTCACTTACAAATAGATGACTATAACCAACATCTATAGACGTACTGTCATCTATAACATAACCAAGACCCAGACTTAACCATGTACGGTCATCACCAGGAATACGTGCAGTACGATCTTCTGCTGAAGGAATTGGTGTCTGATCATGTGCAACACCAAAACGCAGAACCATCTTCTGACTTGTTTTATAGTTTGCGCCTATAGCGAAACGAAAAGAATCATCCCAGTTTTCAGGTGTTATTGAAGTTGATTGAACCAGATTATCAAACTTGACAACTAACTCATCAAAGTTACTCCATTTAGACCAGGTAATGTCGGCCATAATTGCAAAGTCTGGTGTTACATCACGAAAATAACTAACCGAAATTTGAGTTGGCAGATCTATACCTGCGTCAATTCCTGTATCTGAAAAGAATGAGCTTGCTGGTCCAGCACCATCAATCAATGCCTGCAAAGTAGGATCTACAGTAAAGTTTACATCACCACTTAAGTTTGACTCCACTGAAGAACGGTATGCAAATCCAACTCTTGAAGATGAGTCAAGGTCGTATAATAAACCAAAGTTCCAACCAAAATTCCAGTCATCTCCTTCTAATGATTGAGAACTATCCTGTGCCTCATTTCCTGGCACTAAACCCAGACCACCCGGCAAACATGTTGCTACGGCCGTAGCCTGATCTGCACCGCCTGCCTGAACCAGACCGACACAGACTGATGCAGAATCTATATTATTCTCAAGTTTTGCTTCGATATACTGTAAACTCAAGCCTAATCCTATAGACAAATCATCACTATATTTGAACGCAAAACTGGGATTTATATTAACAGTTGAAACTTCTGAAAGTGTAGCGCCATAACGACCTATCCAGTCTGAATCATAATCTGTAGACAAGCCAAAAGGTACAGTGATACCCACACCAAACCAGGCATTGCCACTCAGTTCAGTTGTGTAATAAAAATTAGGTACAAATGCTGTTACACCACCATCATCCGCAGCACCAGGAATAGGTGCGCCTCCGCCTAATGCACTTAAAGAAGAGCCATTATCTGTAAAATCAGCAGAAGGTGAAATAATATGACCCGCTACTGAAATCTGGCTACCTTTTAAACGAGTCATACCCGCCGGGTTGAACCACACTGTTGATGCATCTTCAGCAATGGCTGAGCCACCAGCAAATGCATTACCCATACCGCTTGCACTATTTTCAATAAGAGCAAAACCAGCCGCTGAAGCCTGAGATGCAAATAATCCACTAACTAGAGCAGATGCTATAGCAATATGTACGGAGTTTTTACTTTTCATATTGTACGTTCCTGTTTTTATATATAATTATGGAATAAACCTAATAATAAGCCTGATTTTTGATTAATCAATTGATTCTTTACATATAGCATAGTTTTATCTGACTATCGACCTCGGTTTACCATGCTTATCAATTGCAACATAAACCAGACTGGCCTCTGTCACCGCCGTTGTAGTCACTACCCCCTTATCCATATGTTGTGCATAAACTTCTACATGAACCGTAATTGATGTTCTACCGACTTTTACGACATCTGCATAACAACTCACAAGATCTCCCGCAAAAACCGGTTTTTTAAATTCAAAGGAGTCAACTGCACGGGTAACTATTGCACCACCTGCTCTTACCGCTGCCGGTATGCTACCGGCAATATCAACTTGCGACATAATCCAGCCACCAAATACTGTTCCACCCTGATTAAGGTCAGAGGGCATTGCCGGAACACGTATCACGGGCATTTTATTTTCGGGTAATGAGTCGTTTGCCATTTATTTCCCTCGCACACGATTAAGCATTATTTTTACAGATCTAAAAAAAACTACATTTATTAAGATCTCTTTCAACAAGCTGAAATAATTTAATAACAAACGAATATTTTATATCAATTATCTTCGATTATCTTCATATAAAGTTTCAATCTCATCTGCAAATTTTTTCATAACTTTAGGTCGTTTTATCTTAAGCGTTGGTGTTAATAAACCATCATCAACCGTCCACGGATCTAACGTTATATGCGCTCTACGAATTTTTGCGTAACCCGGAAAATTTTTAAGTCGTGATGACACTCTATTAAGAATAGATTTTTCAACTTTACGATCTAAAAATGCCTCTGGCGATTCAGGATGTATATTTAAACTTACCGCCATATCCGCCCACGCATCCGGATCTAAAACTAATACCGCAGATAGAAATGCGCGTGCTTCACCTATGATCATTACCTGTTCAAATAGTGAATCTAACGCGATGGCCATTTCCATATCATTGGGTGGAATTTTTTCGCCATTAGCCAGTACCATAATATCTTTCAATCGTCCGGTTATATAAGCATGACCATCTTCATCTATTCGGGCTTTATCACCAGTTTTCAACCACCCATCTTCAGTAAATGAGTCTTCTGTTGCCTGTTCATTTTTCCAGTAACCCAGCATGGAACAAGGACCATGACTTTGTAATTCATCATTTTCACCAATTCGAATTTCTGTATTTGGTAAAACCGTGCCAATACTCGAAGGTATATTATCTGCCGGGCGATTAACACATACCACCGGGCTTGACTCAGTCAAGCCATAACCCTGCAATAAAGGCAACCCCAGACCGATAAATAATCTGGCAACATCTTCTGACAATGCAGCACCGCCACAAATAGCAACCCTCAATTCGCCGCCTAATTTTTCCAGCACTTTAGAAGCAACCAGTTTATTTAATGTCGGCCAGAAAATTAACCCGGGATGCCAGCCTGCACGCCCTTGATCATGTAAAAATTTTCGCCAACCTACATTAACAGCAGACTTGAATAAAAAATTCGCAATAAATGATTTCTGTTTTAATCCTTGCTGTATTTTTCCATATACTCGTTCATAAATGCGCGGTACAGAAATTAATGTGGTGGGTTTAATGTTTTGTAAATCATCAGCCAATGTGGCAATCGATCGCGCATAAACGACTTCTGCCCCTATAATCATTGGTAAATAATAACCTGCAGTACGCTCTAACATATGAGATAAGGGTAAAAACGAAAGGAATCGCTCAGTGGATTCCCATTTATTACATACCGCAGATGCAAATGCATTTGCAAGTATATTTTTATGAGACAACATAACCCCTTTCGAGCGCCCCGTTGTACCTGATGTATAAACAATCGATGCCAGATCATCGGTATTTATTTCTCTGGTCTGTAATGTTCCATTTAAACCAAACACCCAATCAGACAAAGATTCTAGTTTGCTATCATCTGGCTCATCATCTTCTGAAATACGTTTTAAACTAATTATTCGTTGTAAGCCCCCCAGATCAATATCTGCTTTTAATAAACGATTCCACTGCGGCCTATCCTGAACAAATAAAATTTTAATCTCTGCATGATTAATAATATAAGCCACGTTATCAGGGCGATCATCAACATATAATGGTACGGTCACCAAACCCAAACCCAGAGCGGCCTGGTCAAACACAACCCATTCACGACTATTTTTAATCATGATGGCAACTTTGTCGCCAGGCTGTAAATCATCTTTAATAAATGCGGCTTGCCAGCGTGCTATTTCGTTTGCCATTTCTTTCCAGCTGGAGACCGTCCATTGCTGGCTAGCTATATCATATTGTCTATAAGCGGGACTATCAGGCGTTTTATTTAATCGTTCACGAAACAAGCCAGGTAAGCTATGCACATCTGACTCTTGAATAAGTTCTATTTCCATTTATATAACAACCCTGTTTTGATTATTTAATCTTATTATATATTTTTAGTAATAATACTGCTTTTATTTATTTTTACCAGTTAGTAACTAATTTCTTAACTTACCTGTTATTGCAACCACCATAACCTTAATCTTAATCCCATTTCAGATGTATAACCTTTTTCAATAAATTGTATTACACCTTTTTTATCAACAATAAAACTAGTTGGCACACCATTTACTGCAAATACTTTTGCCCACTCAGCATCCTCATCAATGATAACTATAGGCAGATTTAATTGCTCATCTTTTAGATATTTTTGAACCTCTGTAGCCCCTTCACTCCAGGAAGCAATGCTAATAACCTGATAATCTTTACCAATATTTTCAATATTATCATTCTCAAACTGACAAATTGGGCACCAGGTTGCCCAAAAGTGAATTAGTAATGGTTTATCTTGAAAATCGCGTGAGTCAATTTTTTCATTATTTAATGATGTCGCCAAAATAACCGGTGCCTGGCCCTTTATATTATCTGCCGACTGCCAGGTTCGAATTGAAAAATAGACTATTAACACAATAAAAATTTGCAGCGTTATTTTTAATAAAGTATTTTTCTTAAATATTTCTATTATATTCGTAATCGAACTCATGGAGCCTCAGCAGTGAATATAGCCCTTAATGGCGCAGGGTATCCCTCTATAGTTTTACTCATATCATCCGCATCAAGAAAATCTTTTAATGAATGGTACTGCATCCAGTCGGTTGACCTTTGCTCATCCAGACTAGTAAAACTTTCATCAACTAATTTAACGTTTTTAAAACCGCAACGCTGTAACCACTTAATCATTGCTTTACTACTTGGAAGAAACCAGACGTTTCGCATTTGCGCATATCTATCTTGCGGCATTAACACCTGAAACTCATCACCACTAATAACCAGCGTCTCCAGCACTAATTCACCACCCGGTTTCAAACATTGCCTTAATTGATATAGATGATCTACAGGCGATTTTCGATGATAAAAAACGCCCATAGAAAAAACAGTATCAAACGCTTTTAAATCATCTGGAACTGCTTCAATTCCAAGTGGTAACACATATATGTGTTCATCTTTTATGAAGTGCTGCAAAGCCTGAAACTGCATTACAAATAATGGAGATGGGTCTATACCTATAACCAGCTCGGCGCCCATACCACGCATGCGCCATCCATGATAACCATTACCACAGCCTACATCTAAAACTGTTTTTCCAGCCAAAGGTTTTATACCTGAAGACAAACGCTGCCATTTCAAATCTGAACGCCATTCCGTATCAACAAACACGCCATGAATATCAAAAGGACCTTTTCTCCATGGCATTAATTGTTTTAAGATAATTTTCAACTCATCTTTTTCGACTTCATTTAACGGTTTTTTCGGGCTAACTGCAACTTTAGCTGAATTCAAATCTACCTGTAAGTTTTCAATTTCTGGCAACGCCTGAAGTGCGTCTTTCCAACCAGGCAAGTTTCCATATGTGTCATTACACAATCCCTGTTCAATCTGCTGTTCTAAACTGAATAACCAGGGCTCAAGATCTGTGCCACGCATTAACTCAAATAATCGATTAAAATTCATTCTAAATATCTATTTAACTTTTAAGTAATTTATTTTATAGCCAGGAAAGAAACGAAATTAAAACACTGAAACCAGACTAACACTTCAGAAAAACCCGCCTGTTTAAGCCGGTAAACATGTTGTTCTACAGTTTCTGCTATTAATACATTTTCTAATGCCGATCGTTTTTGACTAATTTCAAGATCAGAATAACCATTCGCCTTTTTAAAATCATGATGCAAAGCAGTCAATCTATCTTGCTCTCTGGAATTACTGCATTTTATTTTTTCAGACAATACAAATGCTCCGCCTGTATTTAAACCTGAATAAATTTTATTTATCAGAGGCTCGCGAGCCTCTTTCTGAACAAATTGCATAGTGAAATTCATTACCACAAGCGAAGCATTTGTTATTTCAGACTCGCATATATCAGCTAATTTAACAGATACTTTTGCCTGGCTTTTATGTTCGGAGGTCAGTGTCTGACACTTTTCGACCATTGCCAGGGAGTTATCAAGGGCAATGATTTCCACGCCTTCTACTTTTATGCCTTGCTGAATTGCCAATGTCGCCGCGCCCAAAGAACAGCCTAAATCATAACAACGACTATCAGGTTGTATAAATACATGCGTCAGAACAGGAAACATAGATAATAATGTTGCATAACCGGGTACTGAACGCCCGATCATATCTTCAAATACCTTTACAACGGATTCATCAAATACAAAACTGGAAATTGCCTCTCTTGGCTGAGAATACAATTTATCCTGATTTTTGTTTTTTGTGGTTTTAGATTGAGTGTTAGTTTTCATTACGTCTACAGTGCTTAATTCTATGACTATTTTAACAGAAGTAAAAAGTCTTGCCATAGAGACTATACGTAAATCAGAAACAAGTGTTATTCAAAATACAACTAAAGTTGCTCAATTTATCAGCTCTCAGCATAAACACTCTTTTGTATAGTTCACAGCTCAGATATAAGCCTGCCACCCCAGAATAGCTCAAATCTTTTTAATCAGCTCCTGATTCGGCCAATCACCTTGCTGCAACCGCCTGGTAGCCTCTTCAGAGGACATAGGTTTACCAAGCAAATAACCCTGAATAACATCACAATTTGCAGCCTGTAAAAAAGTCAGCTGCTCCGCAGTTTCCACACCCTCGGCTACTACTTTTATTTTCAGTCTATGCGCCATTGCAATAATCGCCTCCACTATTGCCACATCATCCTGTTCTTGAGGTGTATCATATATAAATGTTCGATCTATTTTCAATTTATCAATCGTAAACTGCTTAATATAACTAAAAGAAGAATAACCTGTACCAAAATCATCTATAGAAATGTTTAAACCCATACCTGTTAATAAACGCATACACTCAATTGAATTTTCAGCATCATCCATAATACTGCTTTCAGTTAATTCCAATTCGAGCTGTCTTATATCTGCACCTGATTCTTTTATTGTTTCTTCTATTATTTGCTGCATGTTTTGTTCATTAAAATCTCTTGCCGAGCAGTTAACAGAAACTTTAATGTCACCCAAACCCATATCATGCCATTCCTTAATTTGACAGCACCCCATCAACAGCATTTTTTTTGTAATAGAAAAAATAAGACCTGTCTCTTCAGCTACGGGGATAAATTCATCAGGTAATATCATGCCTTTAAGCGGGTGATTCCATCTAATTAATGCTTCAAAACCTGTCACTCCGCCTTTATTTAAATTTGTAAACGGCTGATAATAAGCTTCAAACTGGTCGTTTTCTATAGCCTGCCTAAGCTCATTACCCATATTTACTCTCTTAACGACCTCATCTCGCATTTTCTGATCAAAACACTCATAACGATTACGTCCTTTAGATTTCGCATGATATAAAGCGGCATCAGCATCCTGCATCAAACTGGTTACTGTTGTTACAGCATCTTTCACTATAACTACCCCAATACTTGCTGATGGATATATATCAAAACCATCAACTGTCACCGGCTGCTTAAGCAGTTCATTTAATGATTCTGCATACTTGTGCACCCATGAGTCATTTTTATGTAAACATTTAAGAATCGCAAACTCATCACCTCCCAATCTTGCCAACATTTCATTTTTATCTACTTTACTGTTTAATAATTTTGAAATTCGGACTAATAACTTATCCCCTAACTCATGTCCAAAACAGTCATTAATAAGATTAAAATGATCAAGGTCTATGAACAAAACGGCTATTATTTCTTCACTATCTTTGTCTATTAGACATGATTTAACATAGGCAGAAAACTGTGCTCTATTAGCAAGACCTGTCAACTCATCATGCCGCAACTGCCAGTCAAGCGCCTTACGAGCTGAAATATCGCTAGCAATAAGTGTTGCTGCAACCACTTTATTGTTTTTATAATTTGGTGTTATTCGGCCCTCAGACCAGACAATTTTACTGTCGCCATTTGAAGTTGCATATTCTATGTTTCTTTGCTCGCCTTTACTAAAAACATCATTAACAGTTTGTTTAACTTTTTCCCGATGTTCATCTTTTATGTCATGATAATAATTTCTTCCCACCGCTTGATTGCTCATATTCCATGGATTGTGATTTACAAACAGGATATTGCCATCTTTATCCAGTGTCATAATAGTATCTTCTACACTATCAACCACTGCGCGATATTTCTCTTCTGACTCCTCAATTTGTTTAAGTCTGGAAACTCTTTCACAACTTAAACTCCACTTAGTTGTAAGCGCAGTTGTTAATTGTTGAACTTCAACCATATCAAATGGTTTTTTCAAAATTATTAATCGATCAGATGCGCCCAGGTGATAAAGCACCTCATTCCACGAATAATCTGAATACGCTGTACAGATAACCAGTTGAATTTGCGAATCAATTAGCCAAATTTTTTTTATAGTTTCCAGCCCATCCCATCCCGGGGGCATTCGCATATCAATAAATGCCATTGCATATGGCCTGCCCTCATTATTGGCAGCTAGAACCTTTTCATAACCTTCTTCTCCCTGATATGCAGAATCCAGGTCATATACAATTGACTCGGATTGCGAAATTTCATCTGAAAACAGTTTCGCTTCAACCTCATCATATTCAGATTTATTATTTTTCTCGCCAAGAATTTTTCTGAAGTCTTCGTGAATACGAGCATCATCATCAATAATCAACACTCTACGATTCTCAAAGTTATTCATTATCTGACTCACGTAGTTACCTGTTTATCATAAGGCAGAAGCAATACAAAACACGCACCCTTTCCTAAACCATCGCTTATTACAGAAACAGACCCACCCAGCTCATTTGCAACAATCGCACTATGGTGCAAACCAAAACCATGCCCACCACGTCTTTTCTTAAACCCATATTCAAACAAATGCCGTATATCGTTTTCTTCAATTCCTATACCAGTATCTTTAACCTCAAGTCTAACCATGTCATTATCATCTGAAATATTTAAGATTATTTTTTTTTCAGTGTTAAGTGAATCTACCAATGCGTACTTTGCGTTACTGATTAAATTTATAATAATTTGCAGAATTTTGTGCTTATCAACATACAGCTTTTTAATATCTTTATAGTTTTTCACAACTTTTATGCCATGACGATTCATTCCCTGTAAATTTATTTTTAATGCGTCCTCCACAAGGTCTGATAATACAACCTTCTCTCTCACCCCGTAACTACCTGCATATGACTGCTGCATGCTAATTACATTTTTTATGTGCTCTATATTACTGGCCAACTCATCAAGCTCATTATTTAAGCTTTCTTTTTCTGCATTAAGCTGCTCGGACAGTAATGACAGGAACCTTGGAATCTGTTTTCCTTTATCATCCTCACTTATAAATTCCGCCAAATTGTTTTTGTTTTTCTCAAGCATCATCACAACACGGCCAAGACTCTCTGCTTTTGACTTTCTTACATGTTCACGAATAACAGATGTTGATACATTGACGCTATTTAGCACGTTACCTACATTATGCAATACTCCGCTAGCAACTTCCGCCATGCCTGCACTTCTTGCGATATCGCCAATTTTTTCATTTAACTCTTTTAGTTTGGATGTTCTTTCATTCACCTTATCTTCTAAGGTTTCATTCAACTCCTGCAATTCATCTTCTATTCTAGCCCTTTCACTAATTTCATTTTCAAGATCCATATTCATTATTTCTGTTTTTAATGCATAGCTTTTAGCAGATTCAGCCAAAGCTTCAGCTTTTTCTTTTTCTTCTATTAATGCACCATCTCTGTTTTGAATTTGATCCAGCATATTATTAAATGAACCAATCAAAACACCCACTTCGTCATCTGTGGTTTTTTCCATTCTCAAACTGTAATCTTTATTTCTACTCACGCTCTGTGCCAAATCTTTTAAGCTTGTTATAGGGTCAGTGATAAACCTCATTATACGTCTTGAAATTAATACAGTTACCAACATAAGCCCAACAAAAATAGCTAATGATATTTGCGCACTCCTGACTGTCCTTTCCGTTAACTCACTTAAACTTGCTTTTATCTGCAATCTACCTATTGGCTGATCGTCCAGAAAAACAGGTTTAAATAAATCAACATATCCACTATGGATTATTATATTTTCACGACCCTCGAAATCATCACAGATAAAAATATTATTCACATCTAGATTATACTCGGCAAAAACCTTATTCCCTGATGTTCTTATACATGCAAAAATTACTGACTCATGTGATTTTAGCAGCCTTAAATTATTGCCTGCGGATTCGGCGTCAGAAAATGCCAGTGAAGCGGCAGTGCTCTCTGCAACAATATCCGCTACCACATTTAAATCTGAGATTATATTTTTTTTGGAGCTTTTAAGATTAAAAGATGTAATGCTTGTAAATGCTATCGCTAACATTAAACCTGTAATACTTATATACACAATCAATAATTTGCCTTGTATACTTAAGTTTTTTAGACTACTCATCTAAGCGTTTCTGCGACTTCTAGCAACTGAGATCTATACTTTATATTTGATTTAATGCTTTTATCTACATTAATTTCAAACTTTATTTTATTTTTAATTCTTACAAAACCAATCATTCCTCCGTCTAACGCAAACCCATCTATATCACTAACAGTTAACACAACACTATCACCAATTTTTTTTATAATATCCTTATGTTCATTATTTTTGGTTTTGCTAATATAAATAATATGACATTGATTCCCTTCAATATAAGATTTCGAATAGATTATTTTAATCTTCTTATTTTTTATTTTTTTATTTGAAATTTTATCAAGACTATCGTCGAATGGACTTTCACCAATGACACAGATATTAAAGTTATCAGCTGTTTTAATAACCTGTTCAGGCCAGTATATAAATCTGGCAAAATTCAGTAGATACGCTGCTTTTAACTGGTACTCTCGATTTAAATCTGCATGCACTGAAGCACACCAGCTCATTGACACCAGTATTAATAGAAAACAATTTAGTAAAATGAAACTTAGTTTATTCATTTAAAACAAAACTTACACTTCAATTCATATAACATCCTTTGTTTTATCCCTTCTTATCTATTCTTATCTGCTAAATCTTTTCTAAGTTTATCAACATTATTATGACAATCATCTAAATTAGTTGTCAGTGCTCTTATGTGAGCTTTGTGTTCGCTTGTCTTTCCTGCTCTCCTTGTCATGGCTAATGCCATTTGTTGAGCTTCATCCGCATCAAAGGGTTTTTTCAATACCAGAAGATGATCTGATGGACCTAAAATATCGATAATGTCTACCCAAGAATAATCTGAATAGGCAGTACATATAACAATTTCCATCGACGGGTATTGCTCCCATATTTTTGAAATTGTTTTTATTCCATCCAGACCTGGTGGCATCCTTACATCCATAAACACTAATGAATACCCTTCACCTTCTAATTCGGCTTTTTCAATCATTTCAAAGCGTCCTCACCTTGAAATGCTGACTCAAGCTCATAATGAATATCTTTATAAACAGGATCCTGTTCAGTTTTACCAAACAGGCTATCAGCCATTTCGTCCAGATCTTTGCCGCTACGCTCATTAGTCATCAGTATCTTACGAAAGTCTTCGTGTATTGAGGGGCTGTCATCAACAATTAAGATTCTATTATTTTTCATAACTACGCTCACTACTATTTCTTCAAATTACCGATGAAGTTGTTTGATTTATAAGACATAAATCATAAAATAATGATTATTCTTTCATATTACATAGAATAGACCTATTTTAGGTACATTGCTGACCTTTTGGAGATCGAAATTGATCAATATTGACTATTTAGGATGTCATTCTCAATTTACATCCATACTCGCCCAATGGCATCAGGATGAGTGGAGCAAGATTAATCCTGGCTTAACCACCAGTAAACGCATTGATCTATATAATTCATACAAAAGTGAAGCCGCTATTCCCAGCTGTTTAATTGCAATTTCTGACGATAAACTGGCTGGTTCAGCTAGTTTGGTGATTTCTGATATGGATACACACGACCATCTCACACCCTGGCTCGCTAGCGTTTATGTTCATGAAAATTTCCGCTCTCAGGGCATTGCTAGCCAGCTTATACAACGAATCATAGAAAATGCGCATCAGTGTGGTGCTAAAATTTTATACTTATTTACAGCTGATCAATCCAGCTTTTACATGAAGCGCGGCTGGAATAAACTTGAAACTACTGAATATCATGGTGAACTAGTCGACATTATGTATTACGACCTAAACTCCATTTAATTTTTACCCGCGAGCTGCAAACTAAATGAATGACTTAAAGAACTTTACCTTATACACCCATATACTCGACGATAACGAAGAGATCAATCAACAACTTGTTAACGGCCTCAATACATACATCAATCAAGATACAACACGAAAATCACATCACTTTCTTGGCCGTTATGAAAACATCTATATTGATATAGACAAGATCCCGGCACTCTCTCTTATTATCGATGCGGCTATAAGGCAGGGCGCTCACATTCTAGACTGCCCTGCAAAAGAGCTTAAAGCCGGCCTCTGGTTCAATATAATGAATCCTGGAGATAAAACCACTTTACATCGCCACGATGATTATGATGAACGACTATCTGCTGTATATTACGTGCAGGTTGCAGAGAATTCTGGCACACTGCACCTCAAGAAACAGCCTGTTGATATACAGGTCACGCCCAAACAAGGTATGTTTGTTTTTTTCCTGCCTGATATGCCTCATGAAGTAAGCGAAAATTTAAGTCAACAATGCCGTATATCTCTAGGCATTAACATTGGTCCAGCTTAAGTATTTTTTATGAAACGATCTGCAATTATTTTTACCCTACTCATCTCATTTATTGGCGGAATCATCTGGTATGGAAAGTCATTACCTGAACTAAGCCATATTAGTTCGAGCCAGACTTTTAATCGCCCAACAAACTACATCTGGCAATTAATTTTTGAATATAACCGTTATCCTGAATGGCGCGAGAATGTATATGCTATTGAAATAATACCTAATACAACTAAGTACGAAGCATGGAAAGAAATTGATGAAGACGGTAACACAACGCCATATCAACTGGTCGAGTTTAATCATAACCAATATATCATTATGGAAGAAACAGGAACCACTAATAAAACATCTGGAAAATGGCACTTTGAGGTGATGGCAAGTGAAGACGGAGAGTCAAGCACGCTGAAAATAACCGAAGACCGGTTATTCCCAGACTTATTACCCAGAGTGGTAAATCACTTATTAAATACGAGCACAGTTAAAATTGATGCCTATTTCCGCTCAATCAATAACAAAATAATGGGCGATGTTATTCGTAATCGAAAATAAAACAATTATTTCCAGCCCGTTGCTTCAGCAACAGCAGCGCCTAACCCGGCAGGTGAATGAGTAGTTGTTATACCAGCCGCCTCTAGCGCTTTAAACTTTTCTTGCGCTGTACCTTTACCACCGGAAATAATGGCACCCGCATGACCCATGCGCTTACCCTTCGGCGCTGTACCACCCGCTATAAAACCGGCAACAGGTTTAGAAACATTAGCTTGAATAAATTCAGCCGCTTCTTCTTCAGCTGTTCCACCAATTTCACCTACCATTAAAATAGCTTCTGTTTCAGGGTCTTCTTCAAATAGCTGTAAGCAGTCTACAAAATTCATGCCTGGAATTGGGTCACCACCTATACCAATGCAGGTAGTTTGCCCAAAGCCCAAATCTGTTGTTTGCTTAACAGCTTCATAGGTCAGTGTGCCAGAGCGAGAAACAATACCGACTTTACCTGGTTTATGAATTTCACCAGGCATAATGCCAATTTTACACTCGCCCGGTGTAATAATCCCCGGGCAGTTGGGGCCAATCAATTTAATGCCGGCCTGGTCAACTACAATTTTGACTTCTAACATATCAAGAGTGGGAATGCCTTCTGTAATACATACGATGAGTTCTATGCCTGCATCGACAGCTTCCAGAATTGAATCTTTACAAAATGGCGCCGGAACATAAATAACAGATGCCGTTGCCGCAGTATGATTAACGGCATCACGCACGGTATTAAATACCGGTAAATTAAGGTGTGTTTGCCCGCCTTTGCCCGGCGTTACACCGCCGACCATTTGTGTACCATATGCCAGCGCCTGCTCGGAATGAAATGTACCCTGCTTACCGGTAAAACCCTGGCATATTACTTTTGTTTCACTATTAATTAATACGCTCATTATTTTAACCCTTTAGCTGCTGCCACAGCTTTTTCAGCGGCATCAGTTAAACCTGTTGCTGCAATTATATTAAGCCCACTACCCTTTAGTATTTTCGAACCTAACTGTGCGTTATTACCTTCCAGCCGAACCACAATAGGGACTTTAACGCCGACTTCTTCAATTGCACCTACAATTCCCTCTGCAATTAAATCACAACGAACAATGCCACCAAAAATATTCACCAGAACAGTTTTTACTTTTTTATCTGATAAAATAATTTTGAACGCTTCTGCCACCCTTTCACTGGTTGCTCCACCCCCCACATCAAGAAAGTTCGCAGGATCGCCACCATGTAATTTAATTAAATCCATGGTTGCCATTGCCAGCCCGGCCCCATTTACCATACAACCTATACTGCCATCTAATGCTATGTAGTTAAGATCCCATTCCTTAGCTCTATTTTCACGCTCGTCTTCCTGTGAAGCATCACGCATTTCCATTAACTCTGGTTGACGATAAATTGCATTATCATCAACATTTATCTTTCCATCCAGACACAATAAATTGCCTTCTTTAGTAACAACCAGTGGGTTGATTTCCAGTAGACCCAAATCTTTATCAACAAACAACCTGGCCAACCCCGAAAGTAATTTTGTAAACTGTTTTATCTGGTTGCCATGCAAACCTAAACCAAATGCCAGCTTACGACATTGATAAGGCATCAAACCCAACATAGGATCAACCGTTGTGCGTAGAATTTTTTCTGGTGACTCTTCAGCAACTTTCTCGATTTCAACGCCGCCTTCTGTTGATGCCATAACAACAACGCGACGTGTAGCTCTATCAATAACCGCACCCAAATATAATTCACGTTCAATATTACAGGTTTCTTCAATCAGCACGTGGTTAACTGGCTGACCATCTTTATCAGTTTGAAATGTAACCAGATTAGTACCTAACATTTCTCCAACAAAATGTGTGACTTCGCTTTTTTTATCAGTCAGCTTCACGCCACCCGCTTTACCACGTCCGCCGGCATGCACCTGTGCCTTTACCACCCAACGATCAGTATCTAACGCATCTAAAGCCGCAGAAACATCACCTACAGAACTCACCACTCGGTTATCTGGAACAGGCATGCCGTATTGTTGAAACAAATGTTTTGACTGATATTCATGTAAATTCATTATTTTCTCCGTATAACTTAATAAAAAATCACTGCTAATAAATTCGGTAATTGATTATTAATTTATTTCAATTATCTTTAATCAAGTTATCAAGGTTTTTTCTGTACAATATGTATTGCACGATTATCCACCGCAAACGCAGCTTCATGTATTGCTTCAGAAAGTGTAGGGTGTGCAAAAACTGTTAATGCTATATCTTCCGTACTTGCACCCAACGCCATTGCAGTAACTGCCTGAGAAATTAACTCAGATGCATTTAAACCCATAATATGAACGCCAAGTATTCGATCTGTTTCACTGTGCGATAATATTTTAACCAAACCGCTGGTGTCACCATGGGCTTTAGCGCGACCACTCGCTACAAAGGGAAACATTCCAGCTTTATAACTTTCACCAGCCGCTTTAAGCTGTTGTTCGGTTTTTCCGACCCAGGCGATTTCAGGGTGAGTATAAATCACTGACGGAATCAAGTCATAATTCATTACTCCATGATTTCCCGCTATCAACTCCGCGACCATCATGCCTTCCTCTGACCCTTTATGTGCCAGCATGGGGCCACGCACAACATCACCAATTGCATACACTCCCGGTTGTGATGTTTCACACTTATCATTCACATGAATAAAACCACGCTCATCTAGTATGAGCTCAGCCTCTTCATCAAAAATATAATCTGTATTTGGCTTGCGCCCAACAGCAACAATCAATTTATCAAATACGCTTAGATGATCACCTGCCTCATCCTGATAAGACACTTCTACCTGTTTTATTTTATTTACTGTTTTTACCTGCGCCTGCAAGAGACGAGCATTTAACTTTATATCTAAACCCTGTTTTTTATACAAACGCTGTGCATCACGTGCAATTTTCAAATCAACCATTGGCAAAAAAACATCCTGCGCTTCTAAAACAGTTACCTCTGAACCAAGCCGTCGCCAGACACTGCCCAACTCTAAACCAATAACACCCGCACCAATGACACCTACTTTTTGAGGCACCGATTCAAATGACAAAGCCCCCGTTGAATCGACTATAAAATTCTCTGTTAACGGCGCCACATTCAACTCAACTGAACTTGAGCCACTGGCTATAATTATATTTTCTGAACTAAAGGTACTTTTATCTTTTCCATTTACCACTTCAACTTTTTTATCTGCGAGTAACTTAGCTGTACCTGTTATAACCTTAACTTTATTTGCTTTTAACAAAGCACCTATACCCGATGTTAACTCAGATACTATTTTATTTTTTCTTGCCATCATAGTTTCAAGGTCCAGCTCAACCGAGCCTAACTTGATACCGTGCTCACTAAAATTATGACTCGCCTGTTCAAACAGCTCTGATGACTGCAACAAGGCTTTAGATGGAATACAACCAACATTCAAACAGGTACCGCCTAATGAAAGAACACCCTGTTCATCTAACCAGTTATCAACACAGGCAACATTAAAACCTAACTGCGCACAGCGAATTGCCGCAACATAACCTGCAGGACCCGCACCAATCACAATAACATCAAAATCAGTAGCCATATTAAACACCAACCAATATACGCGCAGGGTCTTCCAGGACATCTTTTATGGTAACTAAAAACTGCACCGCTTCTGCTCCATCAATTATGCGATGATCATAAGATAATGCCAGATACATAATTGGCTGCGCAACAATTTCACCGTTATCAACCATCGCTCTCTGCTGAATTTTGTGCATACCTAATATACCACTTTGAGGTGGATTTATAATCGGAGTAGATAACATTGAACCAAATACCCCCCCGTTAGTGAGTGAAAAAGTTCCTCCTGTCATATCGTCAATGCTCAATTTATTGTTTTTTGCTTTATCTACCAATACAGCTATGCCTTTTTCAATTTCAGCCAGACTCATTTGATCAGCATTACGTAATACCGGAACCACCAGCCCTCTGGGTGACGCAATTGCAACACCAATATCAAAATAACCATGATATACAATATCTGCACCATCAATTGAAGCATTAACAGCCGGAAATCTTTTTAAAGCTTCAACACTTGCTTTAACAAAAAATGACATAAAACCTAATTTAACATCATATTTTTTAGCAAATAAATCTTTGTACTTATTCCGTAAATCCATTACTGGCTGCATATTGACTTCATTAAACGTAGTTAATATTGCTGAATTATGCTGTGCATCTAATAATCGTTCTGCAATTCGTGAACGCAGCCGCGTCATCGGTACTCGTTTTTCGATTCTGTCCTGTTGATTATCTTGCAGATTAATTTTCTCACTAACTTCTTCGCTGGCATCTAACTTTTGCGGAAGCTCTACTTCTGCTTTTTCTTCGTTTGTTTTCAGTTGCGGCTTTTGCAAATATGCCAGAACATCCTCTTTTAAAACTCGCCCAGACTTTCCACTACCTGTTATTTCATCAGCGTTAAGTTTATTTTCAGCAATCATCTTTTCTGCTGATGGCGTAATAATTACATCATTAGCTTTTTCCACTTCTATTTTTCTGTCTGAATCTTGCTCATCAATAGTTAGTAATAACTGACCAGCCGTTACAACATCACCTTCTTTCTGATGAATTTCTCCAATCACACCATCAACAGGTGCTGGCACTTCAAGCACTACTTTATCTGTTTCAAGATCAACCAGAGACTCATCACGTTTTACTGTATCCCCAGGCTGCTTTCTCCAACTAACAATAGTGGCATCAGAAACCGATTCTGGTAAATCTGGTACTTTTACTTTAATCGACATTATTTTGTCCTGTTTTTTTCAATACTCAATTATATTTTTATATTTTAGTTATAACGTAATATTTATATTTACAAACCTGCCTTATAAAACTCTAACACTGGTCATTTCAATCAATGTATTATTTATTTTTCGATAACCCTAATGCGTCTCTAACCAGCTTTTTCTGTTGCTGTGCATGCACTTTGGCTGAGCCTACAGCCGGAGCTGCTGACGGTTCCCTTCCAACATACTCAACCATGCAGGGGTGATCTAATTTGGCAGCAAATCGTGGCTCGAAGTAATCCCATGCCCCCTGATTTTTAGGTTCTTCCTGACACCAGATTAATTGTTCAGCATTTTCATATTTATCCAGAACAATATTAAGATTATCAGCGGGAAAGGGATAAAGCTCTTCAATGCGAATAATTGCAATATGCGTCAGTTTTGATTCACGTCGTTGAATTAACAGATCGTAATAAACTTTACCACTACACATAATAATTCGTTTTATTTTATCCGCATGAACATCATCAACTTCATCTATTACATTATGAAAACTTCCCTCACAAATATCATCAAGCGTATTCACTGCTAATTTGTGACGTAGCAAACTTTTGGGTGTCATGACTATTAATGGCTTTCGATATTTTCTAACTATCTGACGTCTAATCATATGAAACATTTGCGCAGGCGTGCTCGGCACACACACCTGTATATTATTTTGTGCGCATAA
>JAPHRB010000088.1 GCA_026197015.1 Gammaproteobacteria bacterium
AACAATATCGCCAATGTGTAATTGTTGATGTTTTACTATATTTCCGTTTATGCTGAAGGGTGTTTTATCATTATACTCAACTTCAATACCGTTAACAAAAATACTGCCAAAGCCGGTTATTTTCCCCAGAATGCCTGTGCCACCAATGGACTTTTCATCAATTGCATTTTTGGCTAATAAACCTGTGCCGCCTAAACCAATATCATTATCTTCATCATCCGTTTTTGTTAAGTCCAAAGGTATTGAGGTACAGGCTGTGAAGCTCATAACGATTAGTAGTAAAAATAAAAATTTATGAAGTGCTCTCATTGTTCAGGCCCCCTGTTTTCCTCAATCTGTGTCTGGTACCAGTAAACACCGAGACGCATACGATGCGTTGCATCTTTTTTATGTTTGTCAGCATCATAAAACTTGATTGCCTGTTTATTTAAAAGTTGCAGTAATTCATTGCCTTTTTTATCAGCAATGTTGCGTAATTTGTTTATTGATGTCTCACTAAGAGATGCGTAATAAACACTGCGTTCGAGCATAGGTTCTTCTTCGTTTAGAATGTTGTTTACACAGCTTGCAATATGATCATGGACATTATGGCCAAGGTAATAAGCCATTTCTTTAAATTCTTTATTGGTCACAAATGCGGATTTATTGAGGCTGATAAAGTTATCTTTCAGACTTACGATATCAAGGCGTAACCATTCTTCAAGAATTACTTTTGGTCGAACATCTTTGCTTACACTTGATACAAGTTGCTCAAAATCTGCCTGATTATTATCAGCGTTTTTCATTAATTTCCCGGGTTTGCCTTTTTCATCCAGGTACTCTGGCATGCTGCTCCATCGAGCGATAATTTCTGCGCTTAAAGAGGCACTGCTGCTAACGTTAGATGTATTTAAATCTGAATTTTCACGGATACGCTTGATATCTTTCCTGTGAATACCCGTCAGTACAAAAATACGACTATCACTGGGTTTTTTGTCGTCTAGAGAAAACTCACTGCCTGCGACATCAATATAAAGCTCTTTCATTAAGTCACGAAACTGGGGAAAACTCATGCCTTTTTCAATTAACAGGCGAATTAGTGGCCTACAGAGCATTCTGACGGCTTTTGTTAGTGCCACCTGAGTTTTAGTGTATCCATTTTGGCTCATAACTGCTGTGTTCTCTGTTATTTCCGGGGGAGGGTGTTTGCAAACCAGCTCACAGTTTATTGATCTGGCTCATCGGAATGTTGAGTATAGCTTGACGTGGGAATTATTACCACATAAAGTTTCCAAAACGTGGGATTATTTCCCACATATAATTTTGATTTATTTAAATCACCAGATAACAGGACAGGATATGAAAACGATGACATCGAAAAATAAAATCAGAAGTGTGTTGAATCAGAATCAACGGCGAATAATGGTTGTTTGTTTGAGTGGTTCGATGGCACTGGGCATGAGTGCCTGTAATGAAGAAACAGTCAGCGAAGTTAATGATGTTATTGAAGATGCAGAAGTTTTAGCAAAGACAAATTCAGCAGATTTGAGTCAATTTCAAACAATAGATAAAAATCATGGGCCATTTGGTTTTAGGCAACCTGGTTATGTTAATCAGGATGCATATATAACAGAAAATATATATGGAGTTGATAACCTGGCCTACTATGGTGACTGGGATTCAAATCGTGTTTATATTATTGATGTAGATAATATGACTCTATTAAAAACGGTAGAAAATACAGGTGATGGTCCATACGGTATTGATCAGCAAGGACCGAATAAGTCCTATGCGCTTACACGCAAAACAGAATCACTTACTGTGGTTGATAATTATACGATTGAAAATGACGGTGTAATTGAGTTACAACATAAACCGCGATCAACTAATTTTAATGCCAACACCTTGTTGTCTCTGGTTTCTGGTGGAGATAAAGCCATGACCAGTATTATTCGTACAGATATGGATAAAGTGACTAAAGTGGTTGGTGAAAATGTATTAACAACTCCTCATGATTTTGGGGGTTCTTTATCTACTGGCCATCCTCTTTGGGTAAGTGATCATCACTTCTTTATGCTTGACCGAGCTGCACGTGAAATTCAGTTATGGAATCGTGCCGGAGATAAGTTATCTGTATTAAACGCTCCAACATCGGTGCATCATATTTTTCAGACACCGGTTTCAACAATGGCGTTAGAAGATAAAAATGTGTTTTATGCGGTAGTAGAAGGTAATCAAACTGAAGGTATTTCACCAGGCGTGATTCGTTTTGAAATTAGAAAAAATTCTTTGTTACAAACTGCACAGGTAAACTTACATGATTATGCTCCATTGGATCTTGATGTGACACAGATGGGTTCGCATCACGCAGATTTTCATCCTGATGGTTTGAGTATCTATATCGGTTCGGCAGAAGGCCATGTGTTTGTGATTGATAAAAATACAATGCAGGTTAAAGCAATGGTTGAAGCTGGCGCAGGTGCAGGGCATACCACCTTTTTACCTATGCGTAACCAGGCCGTTATTACAAATCATAACGCTACATATATGAGTGTTATAGATACAGATACACATGAGCTTGTTACAACGGTAGAAGTGGCGGAATCAGCATCACCTGATTATAAATCACAGGCGCATACATCGGGTGTAAGTCTTGATATGAAATATTTTTATAGTGCAGCGAGTCATGATGGTATGTTTTTTAGAATTGATCTTGATACATGGGTGGTTAGTAAAACGTATATAGGAGGCAATATTTTAATGGGTAGCTTCATCTGGAATGGTGAAGGCGTAAATATGTAAATAGAACTAATTTAAACAATAGTTAAACAATAGAGGAAAATATTATGAAAAAAGTTAAGCAATTATCAATTTATGGTGCGGCGTTATTAATGTTAGGTTCGATGGGCGCTGTTGTTGCCGAAGAAGGTGATATGACACGTACTCGTACACAAACTCAGGAGCGTGCACAAACATCTACTGGTGATGCATACAAAGCACAGGAAGGAAATCAGAATCAGTACAGGTATAGAACTAACAATCAGTCTGAACAGGGTACTATGAATAGTGGTTCTATGAGTCGTCAAACGAATACAAGTCGTTCTATGGGCAGTGGAGGTGGACGTCGATAGTTTCGGCTAAGGAGTATATCCATCGGGGAAAGGTCTCGTTTTTTGGGCCCTGTCCCCTTAACCCATACCGCTGAGAGCTGACAGTGTAGTTATTCGACTCCGTAAAACTCTTGATGGCATCACAACAGGGGACAGGGCACCAAAAAGCGGTGACCTTTCCCCGATGGAGATGTGCCTTAGCAGTGTTGTTATAGTTTGAAATTAAACTTAAATGAGTTTGTTAAGGTTATCGATTCTCTTTTGTTATAAAAGACGGTAATAATTTCGGACTGGAAATCCTGAATCGTTTTACACGATTAGTTTCTCCGCTTAAAAGCGTTATCTTTGATTTGCTAACTTTAAACTGTCTGGCAAGAAATTTTATTAAATGCTGGTTTGCTTTTCCATCAATCGGCGGTGCCGTAATGCGAACTTTCAGGCTGTTTTCTATAACCTCACAAAATTCATCTTTGCTTGCTTTAGGTTGAACCTTTAAACGAAGCAGCAGGTCACCATCAGTCCATTCGTAAAACATCGGTGTTAATTAAATACTGATGCCGAATACCGAAGCAAAAATATAACGCACAGAATACTGCACAAAAAGAAGCGTTATAATGGCAAAAAAAGATGAAATATCGATGCCGCTCATTGGGGGTATCATTTTTCTAAAGTGTTTCAGTATGGGGTATGTCAGGGTATTTAACAGACTCACAGCCGGGTTATACGGGTCTGGATTGACCCAGCTCAAAATAGCCTGAATAATTATTGAGTATAAAAATATACTAATGATGAGTACAAGCGTTTCACCCAATGCGATCACGCCAATCGATAAAGGTTCAATAGTTTGATAAATGATCATCGCTTTAATCGCAAGCACTAAAAATGCAAGCAGTAAGGTGGCAACATCAATGCCTGCGAACCCAGGTATGATTTTACGTAAAGGTATAACAGGAGGATTAGTTATTTTTACAATGAATTGCGATACCGGGTTATAAAAATCAGCGCCAACCATTTGTAATAAAACGCGTATCAAAAGAGCCGTTGCGTATAACTGAAAAAGAATATCTATTAAAAAAACAAATGGATTCATGGTTAATTTTTTCCTAATTCGTCAGCTAGTTCAATCGCACGATCATGGGCTGCTGTTAATGCCTGGCTAATAATGCCACTAAAATTATTGCTTTCAAATGATTCAATTGCAGCAGCTGTTGTGCCGCCTTTGGAGGTTACTTTAGAGCGTAGTGTAACAGCATCATCCTCGCCTTCAAGTGCCATGCGAGCAGCGCCTAGAGCAGTTTGCCTGGCAAGCAGGCTAGCAGTGTTTTCATCCAGGCCAAGCTCTTTTCCTGCTTTTTGCATGGCTTCCATGAATAAAAAGAAATAAGCGGGGCCGGAACCTGAAACAGCCGTTACTGCATCAAGTTGCTCTTCATTATCTACCCAGAGCGTAATGCCGGCAGAGCTTAATATTTGATCAGCTATATTTTTTTGTTCAGAACTGGTGCAGTTATTAGCAAATAAGCCGGTGGCGCCTGCCTGTATTAGAGCGGGTGTATTTGGCATGCATCGAACAAGTGCATTGTTACCCCCTAACCAGCGATCAATATCTTTCGAGCGAATACCGGCAGCAATAGAGATGATTAGAGGTCTGGTTTTAAGTGTGGTTTGCCTGATAGTGTCGCAAACGGTTTTAAGCACCTGTGGTTTTACTGCCAGTACGATTACGTCTGAATCTTTTACAGCTTTAAGATTATCTATTTCGGTGTTAACAGAAAGCAGACTTTTAAGGTGATCCAGCTTTTGCTGGTCGGGGTCGGTAACGGTGATTTTACTGGCCGGATAATTATTACTAACCAGGCCGCTGATTAAGCTGCCTGCCATATTGCCGCCACCGATGAAACATATGTGATTTGTCATAATTGGTTCTGTTAGTAATTGTTATAGTTTTAATTTATAAATAATTTGCTTTTAGTCAGCAGCATTTATATGTGAATTCTGCTGCAGCTGTAAAGAGTTGTTTAATTATAACCCAGCCACGTTTCGTTCACCAAAAATCGCCGTGCCAATACGTAGTAATGTACTGCCCTCAGCAATTGCTGCTTCCATATCGCCGCTCATGCCCATAGATAAGGTGTCTAACTGTGTGTGCTGAGTCTGTAGCTTTGTTAGTAATGTTTTCATTTGTGAAAAAATAGCCCGTTGCTCTAGAAGATTATCTGCTTTTGCTGGTATAGCCATCAGACCGCGGAGTTTTAAATTGGGTAGTTCAATGATTTCATTCACGGCTGCCTCAGTGTCATCAATGTTAAAGCCCGATTTAGAGCTTTCGTGGCTGATATTGATCTGTAAGCAAATATTCAGAGGCGCTAATGAGTCTGCTCGTTGCTGACTCAGGCGGTGAGCTATTTTAAGTCGGTCAACACTGTGGACCCAGGCGAAGTTTTCAGCAATTTCCCGGGTTTTATTCGACTGGATAGCACCAATAAAATGCCATTCAATTGGTAAATCAGCTAAATCATTAATTTTATCGATTGATTCCTGCAGATAGTTTTCACCAAAGCTGACCTGTCCTGCGTTAAAAGCAGCCCTGATATCTGCAGCGGGTTTCGTTTTGCTTACGGCAAGTAAATGCACATCCTGTGGGTTGCGATGATACTTTTCACAGTATTGTGAAATATTATGCTGGATTTGCATTAAATTCTTTGCAATATTGGTCTGCCTGGAAGAGGTTTTGGGCATTTGATTGAAGCCTGCTAATTTATTGACTATAAATAGAATACTATTGTAGTTTTCTTATACAAGCCAGATTAACAAAACTTAACCTAAAAACATGGGTTGAGATTTCCGTAATATAAAAATTACGGATTTTAAGGGGAGATTTAATGGATATTGCACAATTATTGCCGTTTGGTGTGAAAAACGGCGCATCTGATTTACACCTTTCGGCAGCATTGCCACCTATGATCCGTGTAGATGGGGATATGCGACGTATCAATATTGATGCTATGCCCCATGAAGAAATACATGCCATGGTGTATGACATCATGAATGATAAACAACGTAAAACATTTGAAGAATACTGGGAAGTGGATTTTTCGTTTGAAATTCCCGGTTTGGCGCGTTTCCGTGTTAATGCTTTTAATCATAATAGAGGGGCTGGTGCTGTATTTCGTACCATACCCTCTAAAATCTTAACCCTCGAAGAATTGGGTGCGCCAAAGATATTTGAAGAAATATCGAATACACCGCGTGGAATCGTTCTGGTAACAGGGCCAACTGGTTCAGGTAAATCAACCACCCTCGCAGCGATGGTTAATCACGTAAATGAAAATGATTACGGGCATATTCTTACCATTGAAGACCCAATTGAGTTTGTACATGAAAGTAAAAAGTGCCTGATGAACCAGCGCGAAGTTCACAGAGATACGATGGGGTTCTCTGAAGCATTACGCTCGGCGTTACGTGAAGATCCTGATGTCATACTGGTAGGTGAAATGCGAGACCTTGAAACGATTCGACTTGCACTATCTGCAGCGGAAACAGGGCATCTGGTATTTGGTACATTGCATACAAGCTCCGCAGCAAAAACAGTCGATCGTATAGTTGATGTATTTCCCGCGGCTGAAAAAGA
>JAPHRB010000154.1 GCA_026197015.1 Gammaproteobacteria bacterium
AATAAGTACTATTGATTTAGATGATTAACAGAGTTTTTTTACTACTACGAAGTAATTGATATACATGACTGAATACGCACTAATTCTAATAAGTACTATATGGGTTAACAATTTTGTATTGGTTAAGTTTCTTGGCTTATGCCCGTTTATGGGGGTTTCGCGCAAACTGGAAACCGCTATAGGTATGGCTCTCGCCACTACATTTGTACTGACTTTATCATCTATTTGTAGCTATTTAGTCAATGAGTTTATTCTTGAGCCATTTGACATTATGTACTTACGTACCATTATGTTTATTCTGGTAATCGCTGTTGTGGTTCAATTTACCGAAATGGTTGTTCATAAAACCAGCCCTCTACTTTATAACGTATTAGGCATTTTTTTACCTCTTATCACTACAAATTGCGCTGTACTCGGTGTTGCACTGCTTAATATTCAGAAAGACAACAACTTTCTTGAGTCCGTATTTTATGGTTTTGGCGCCGCCGTTGGTTTTTCTATGGTACTAATCTTATTTTCTGGAATTAGAGAAAGAATAGCGGTAGCTGATGTACCTAATGCATTTCAGGGAACCGCCATTGCTATGATTACGGCGGGCATTATGTCGCTAGCTTTTATGGGCTTTATAGGGTTAGTTAATTAATTTAAATGTCTATACTCATCGCCATTATCGTACTTGCCACTATCTCGGTATTTTTTGGTTTATTACTTGGTTATACCTCTGTTAAATTTCATGTTGAGGGTGATCCGGTTGTCGATAAAATTGATGCATTGCTGCCACAAACCCAATGCGGGCAATGCACATACCCCGGCTGCCGGCCATATGCTGAAGCTATAGCCGCTGGTGAAGCGAATATAAACCAGTGCCCGCCCGGTGGTGAAACCACTATGCTCGCACTCTCGGAGCTGTTAGGTATTGAGCCGGTACCACTCGATGACGAACACGCAGACGCACCGGAAAAAACGGTCGTTTATATAGACGAACAAACCTGTATTGGTTGCACATTATGCATTCAGGCGTGCCCTGTAGACGCCATATTAGGTGCCGCAAAACAAATGCACAGCATTATAGAGAGTGAATGCACCGGCTGTAATTTATGTATACCTCCCTGCCCGGTAGATTGCATTCATATAATACCCGTTAAAATTGAACCTGAAACCTGGCGTTGGTCATTACCTGAATCTACAGTTACATCACCAAAGGCCTGAAAACTTAACTAAATATTACTAGAAATATAGAGACACTAATTTAAATATGACTCGATCTTCCCATCAACTCTGGCGCTTTCATGGTGGTTTAAAACTTGAAAGCAATAAAGCGATCTCAACACAATCGCCTATTGTAAAAGCCCGTCTGCCAAAACGCCTGGTAATACCGGTGCAACAGCACATAGGTGAAGCCGGTGCATTGCTGGTAAAAAAGGGAGATAAGGTTTTAAAAGGTCAGGTAATAACACAGAGTAATGAATATGTGAGCGCACCTGTTCATGCCTCATCTTCAGGCACCGTTATAGATATCGATGAATATCCCGCGCCCCACCCATCAGGCCTGAACACGTTATGTGTCGTTATAGAAACAGACGGCGAAGATAAATGGGTAGAGCTTCAACCCACGAATTATGTAAAGACTAAATCCCCCGCTGAACTACGTCAGTTAATTCGCAAGGCCGGTATTGTTGGTTTAGGCGGAGCTGCATTCCCTACCGCTGTAAAAGTAAACCCCGGACCACAAGCTCATATAGAAACATTAATTATTAACGGTGCAGAATGCGAACCCTATATCAGTTGTGACGATATGCTAATGCGTGAATATGCTACTGAGCTAATTTCTGGATGCGGTATTATTCAGTATATGGTGTCGGCTACTCACTGCTTAATTGCCGTCGAAGACAATAAACCCGAAGCAGTTAAGGCCATTCAAACCGTAATAAGTGAACAGGCATTACATACAATCGAAGTTGTTAGCATTCCTACAATTTATCCAACAGGCGGCGAGAAACAATTAATAAAAGTTCTTACGCAGAAAGAAGTGCCTAGTGATGGTTTTCCATCTGACATCGGATTGCTGGTACAAAATGTGGGCACAGCTGTTGCTGTTCACAAGGCTGTAGTTTTAGGTGAACCCCTTATTTCCCGCATCGTGACAGTTACCGGGGAGGGTGTAAAACAGCCACAAAACATGGAAGTGCTTATTGGTACTTCTATGTCTGAACTAATTGAGCAATCGGGTGGTTATCATGATGATGCCTGTAAATTAATTATGGGGGGGCCAATGATGGGTTTCACCCTGCAGACAGATCATTTACCCATCATTAAAGGCTGCAATTGTTTACTTGTTGAAAACAAGCCTGAGGAAACGCCTGCAACTATGCCCTGCATTCGTTGTGGTGCCTGTGCCAGCGTTTGCCCTGCACAACTGTTACCTCAGCAACTGTTCTGGATGGCCAGTTCGAAAAACTTTGAACAGGTGCAGGATTACCATCTTTTTGATTGCATTGAATGTGGCTGTTGCGCACAGGTTTGTCCGAGCCAGATACCTCTGGTGCAATATTATCGGTTTGCAAAAACTGAAATATGGAGCCAGGAACGAGATCGAATAAAATCCGACCATGCACGTGTGCGCCATGATTTTAAGCAGGCCCGTATAGAGCTAGAAAAGAAAGAGCGTGCAGAAAAACTGCGCAAGAAAAAAGAATTATTAGAAAAGAAAAAAATAGCAGAAGCCGCTGCCAAAAACGATACCCCTGAAACAGAGGTAGACCCAAAAAAAGTGGCAATAGAAGCGGCAATGAAACGGGTACAGGATAAAAAAGCAGCTAAACAAACTAATAACACCAGTTCTGATGAGTAATGTTTTGATGAATAGTCTTTTTTGGATACAAAAATTCAAAAACAAAAATGAGATGTTTTTATATTTTTATAAATCAGAAAATCAGCACTCTTACGCGTCACTATTAAAGCATTCAAAAAACATTGGAAAATGCAATGCAATTTAAAACAGCCAGCTCGCCACATATACCACAACAGAACAATGTTCAGGGATTAATGTTTAAAGTGTTACTGGCGATGGTACCCGGCACAATTGCGATGATCGTTTTCTTTGGCTGGGGGGTATTAATTAATATCATACTCGCCTCTGTAGTCGCTCTGTCTGCTGAAGCATTAATGTTATGGATCCGTAAACGCCCAATAAAACCCTATATAACCGATGGCAGCGCAATACTTACCGCATGTTTACTGGTACTTGCTCTGCCTCAGTTAGCCCCATGGTGGCTAACAATGATAGGTACTTTATTTGCAATTATTGTTGCCAAACATTTATACGGCGGACTCGGCTTTAACCCGTTTAATCCTGCAATGGTAGGTTATGTGGTTGTTATTATTTCTTTTCCTAAAGAAATGACACAGTGGGTTCCACCCTTATTAGAGGGTTATACCCATCTCACTTTTACAGAAACATTAAACATTATTTTTGGTGGCGATTTACCACTTGCTTACACATGGGATGCCATAACAATGGCCACCCCATTAGATACGGTTAAAACACAACTTGGCCTTGAACTAAGTATTAACGAAATTGAAAATCACAAAGAATATGGAGGCATATTTGGTTCAGTGGGAGGTTTTGGCTGGGAATGGGTTAATGGCCTGTTTCTGGCAACGGGATGTTATCTGGCCGTAAAGGGTATTATTGACTGGCGCATTCCTGCTGGCCTCATTGCAGCTTTACTGGTTTTATCTAATACCTTTGCGCTTTATGACTACGCCTCATTTGCCCCGCCCACTTTTCACCTGTTCAGTGGTGGAATTATGCTCGCCGCATTTTTTATTGCCACTGACCCGGTAACTGCAGCAACAACCACCAAAGGCCGCTGGCTTTATGGTGCAGGAATAGGTGTATTTATTTTTATTATTCGTACCTGGGGTGCTTACCCTGATGGAATAGCATTCGCTGTAATCCTTATGAATATGGCAGCACCTTTACTCGATTACTATACGATGCCGCGCGCATTTGGCCATAGCTGGACAGAATTCCCGCATCACCATAAAGCAGACGATGATGAGCAATAAACGTTATATTTTAGTTAGCGGTTTGATACTTGGACTATTTGCAGTTGTAGGTACGGCTCTGGTCGGTGTTACTCACCAGGTTACCGCCGATAAAATCATTAATAATGAACGCCTTGCATTATTAAGAAAACTTAACCAGATTTTACCTTCTGAAAAGTATGATAACGACTTATTGCATACCACAATAAATTTAGACGCTGATAGCCGCTTAGGTCAGGAAAAAGCATCTACTATTTATATTGCAAAACGCGAAAATGAAATTAGTGCAATGATTTTTCCTGTTATTGCTGGCAAGGGTTATAGCGGTGAGATAAAAATGCTGGTTGGTATTAATATTGACGGTACATTAGCCGGGGTACGCATTGTTAGCCATAAGGAAACACCGGGGCTTGGAGATGCCATGGAAATTGAAAAAAGCGACTGGATACTGGGTTTTAATGGAAAATCACTAAATGAACCCGCTGAAAAGCAGTGGAAAGTTAAACGTGATGGCGGCGCATTTGACCAGTTCACAGGGGCAACAATTACCCCACGAGCAGTGGTACAAGCTGTGCATTTATGTCTGGTATACTTTGACAGGCATAAGAAAGAACTAATCGAACAATATAACAAACAGGTTAAACTGTCTGTTAGTAATAAAAAATCAGGCGAGCCCGTAAAGTGAGTGATACAAACTACAATGAAATAAGTAAAAACGGCTTATGGAACAACAATGTTGCACTGGTGCAGCTACTTGGTCTCTGCCCTTTACTTGCTGTCACCGGCACAGTTATTAATGGTCTGGGCCTGGGTATGGCAACATTATTGACATTAGTATTATCTAACGCGGTTGTATCTCTCATTCGTCACTGGGTGCGCCCAGAAGTACGTGTACCTGTATTCGTTCTGATTATTGCCTCGGTGGTTACCGCTATTGAGTTATCGATGAATGCCTGGTTATATGAGCTTTATACTGTACTGGGTATTTTTATCCCTCTTATCGTTACTAACTGTGGCATTCTGGCTCGGGCAGAAGCCTTCGCGTCTAAAAACAGTATATTACCTTCAATGCTTGATGGATTTATGATGGGGCTTGGTTTCACTTTTGTACTAGTGACACTTGGCGCTATTCGAGAAATTTTAGGTTACGGCACACTATTTAGTAATGCACATTTAATGTTTGGTGATATTGCACGAAACTGGACATGGGTATTTATTGAAGACTACTCTGGTTTTCTTCTGGCAATATTACCACCTGGTGCTTTTATTGGTATGGGTTTAATCATTGCTTTAAAAAATGTTATTGATAACCACAACAAGAAAAAACAAACTATCAGCGCAGCTCAGGCAGTAACGGCATCAGAAGCAACAGCGTAATAATATTAAATAGTTATCAGCTATGAACAAACTTAAACGAATCGAAATATTTTCTCGACTCAAAGCTGAAGACCCTAAACCCACCACTGAACTTGAATACTCAAGCCCTTTCGAGTTACTCGTTGCTGTTGCTCTATCTGCACAGTCAACGGATAAAGGTGTAAATAAAGCAACTAGAAAACTATTCGCTGTAGCAAACACCCCGGAAAAAATCCTTAAGTTAGGTGAAAACGGCTTAAAAAAGCATATAAAAACAATTGGCTTATTTAATACTAAAGCCGCTAATATTATTAAAACCTGCAAAATATTAATTGAAAAACACAATTCTGAAGTACCGGATGATCAACAGGCACTTGAAGCTTTAGCCGGTGTTGGCAGAAAAACCGCCAATGTTATTCGTAATACTGCATTTGGTCATCCCACTATTGCGGTTGATACACATATTTTTCGAGTTTCGAACCGCACGAAAATTGCCCCTGGAAAAACAGTACTTGAAGTAGAAAAAAAACTACTTAAGTTTGTACCTGAAGAGTTTTTACTGGATGCACATCACTGGCTAATTTTACATGGTCGATATACCTGCATCGCAAGAAAACCTCGCTGTGGCTCATGCATCATTGAAGACCTTTGTGAATTCAAACAAAAGAATAGTGATTAATATTTGTTGCTTTTTTTCTTTAAATTTAATTGTGGAAAACACCTTACATGTTTGGAAATGATCGAAATCAATTAAGACAAATGTATAAAAGTGCATGGGACAAACTCCAGCAGCAGCAAATACTTACGCCACTTGAAATACAAATTACTGATGTTATTAAAGAGCATCCAGAGTACCATGATTTTGTTAATCAATTAGATAAAGACTTCTTGCCCGAACTAGGGCAAACCAATCCATTCTTGCATATGGGGTTACACCTGGGGCTTCGCGAGCAACTGGCAACGAATCGCCCAACAGGTATAACTGACATTTATAAACAGCTGGTCAAAATAAAAGGCTCAAGCCATGATGCCGAACACAGCATGATTGAGTGTCTGGCAGAAGCTATGTGGTCTGCTCAAACAAATAATACTCAGCCCGATGAAAGCCGTTATCTACAGTCACTTAAAGAACTCTTAAACGTTTAACAGTCTTATATTAATTCATCCTAATATTAAATTAAATTTAGACAATCTATCGAACTTGCTTTAAATTCGATGTCTAACTTACACAAAGTGAAAAAATGTGAACTTGTAGTTAAATCACGTGCCTAATTTTATGTCCTTTCTGAATAAATAAGGATAGACTCAGGCCGTAAACTCGGACATTGGTTCGTTGAGCATGTAAAATTACACATACTTATGCGCAACAACTGAATAGTTCTATTGTACAAACCAACCCAGAAGGTATAAAAAAGATGACTAAATTATTTAACAAATCTCTTATTGCAGCACTCAGCTTTTTATTTGTAATGGCATTCAGCCCAATTACTAATGCATCAGAAAACCCATTTGGTATGAGCAATATCGATACTGACCAGATCACTGTTGCTGAAAAAGGCAAATGTGGTGAAGGCAAATGTGGCGACAGCATGAAAAAAGGCGAAGACAAGAA
>JAPHRB010000113.1 GCA_026197015.1 Gammaproteobacteria bacterium
GCATAGTAATTTGTCATTAAGGCGTGACTCAATAAAAATGCTGGTATTCCAGCTATTCAGTAAAAAATTTCGAAAATCGTCGGGTTGTGGGTTGGCCATGCTGCCGTTTTTATGTCGGTTGTTTAAATAACGTTGATATAGTGAGAAGTATTCCTCTGTAAATTTAGCTGGTTTGAGATGAGTTGTTAATTGTTGATTGTTTTTAAGGCATCGCCGTTGGTTTTTGCTGGCTTTAAAATTTTCTATATTTATTCGACACGGTACACAGGCTGAACACTGTTTGCAGTGTGGCCGGTAAACGAATTCACCGCTCCTTCTAAATCCTTTACTAAGTAACAGGCTATACAGATCAGAGTACATTTCTACCTGTGGGTCAGGAATTAGGTTAGAACTTTGACGATCGTTATAATAACCACATTCATGTTCTGCAGTTATATACAGGTTAAGGTTGTGAGTGTTCATGCGTTGTATCTTAATTTATTTAACGAATATGAAAAGCAAAAGAAATCACGTTAAAGCCAGCTTTAATATAAATAGCTAACTTAAAAACAGCTTAAATACCCCTTAGAAGCTATACAGGATAGGTGCTATAATGCGCGTTTTTGTCATTATTGGTTATAAAAATGGGTTCTGATACTCAACGAAATACTCGAATTGAACAGCTAAAACAAGCCCTGAAAGAGCGCATTCTGATACTCGATGGTGGCATGGGCACGATGATCCAGAGTTATAAATTAGAAGAAGCTGACTATCGTGGTGAGCGTTTTGCAGACTGGGCATCGGATTTAAAAGGCAATAATGACCTGTTGAGCATTACCCAGCCAGCTATCATTCGTGATATCCATAAAGCCTATCTGGAAGCGGGTGCGGATATTGTTGAAACGAATACGTTTAACGGCACCTCAATTGCAATGGCCGACTATTCAATGCAGGAGCTGGCGTATGAACTCAACCTGGAAGGCACAAAAGTCGCCCGTCAGGCAGCGGACGAATTAAGCACAGCTGAGCGCCCTCGATTTGTGGCGGGTGTTTTGGGCCCCACCAACCGTACCGCCTCCATTTCACCCGATGTGAATAATCCGGGTTATCGAAATGTTAGCTTTGATGAGTTAGTTGAGGCTTATACAGAAGCTACCAGTGGTCTGGTTGATGGCGGTTCTGATATTTTATTGATTGAAACGGTTTTTGACTCACTAAATGCTAAAGCCGCTATTTTTGCAGTAATGCAGTATTTTGATGACCATAATGTAGATATACCGGTAATGATTTCCGGCACTATTACAGATGCTTCAGGCAGAACATTATCTGGCCAGACAGCCCAGGCTTTCTGGAACTCAATGCGCCACGTGAATCCAGTCAGTTTTGGGTTTAACTGTGCGTTAGGTGCTGATGAGTTACGTCAGTATGTTGCAGAAATGTCGGGCATTGTAAGTTGTAATATTAATGCGCACCCGAATGCGGGGCTGCCAAATGAGTTTGGTGAATATGAAGAATCACCAGAAGATATGGCTACGCAAATTGAAGAGTGGGCAAGTTCAGGTTTCTTAAATATTATTGGTGGCTGTTGTGGAACCACGCCAGCACATATAAAAGCGATAGCTGATGCTGTATCTAAATATCCGCCAAGAAAGATTCCCGATATAAAAGTTGAATGCCGTCTGAGTGGTCTTGAGCCACTTAATATCACAAGCGAATCATTATTTGTGAATGTGGGTGAGCGAACCAATGTCACCGGTTCTGCTCGATTCAAGCGTTTAATTCTAGACGAAGATTATGAAACAGCGCTGGATGTTGCTCGAGAGCAGGTAGAAAACGGTGCGCAGGTAATAGACATTAATATGGATGAAGGTATGCTCGATGGCGAAAAAGCCATGGTTACCTTTTTAAATATGATTGCATCCGAACCGGATATATCTCGCGTGCCGGTAATGATCGATTCATCCAAGTGGCACATAATAGAAGCGGGTCTTAAATGTATTCAGGGTAAAGGTATCGTCAATTCCATTAGTATGAAGGAAGGCGAAGATATCTTTATTGAACAGGCAAAACTAATACGTAAATACGGTGCCGCTGCTATTATCATGGCCTTTGATGAAACCGGGCAGGCAGATACACGTGACCGTAAAGTAGAAATATGTACGCGCGCTTATAAAATTTTGACTGAAGAGGTTGGTTTTCCTGCAGAAGATATAATTTTCGACCCTAATATTTTTGCCATAGCGACGGGCATTGAAGAACATAATAATTATGGTTTAGATTTTATTGAAGCCACCAATATAATTAAGAAAACCCTGCCGCACGCAATGATCTCCGGTGGCGTATCTAATGTCTCGTTTTCGTTTCGTGGCAACAACCCTGTTCGCGAAGCTATACATGCGGTGTTTTTATACCATGCAATAAAAGCAGGTATGGATATGGGCATAGTGAATGCCAGTCAGTTAGCTGTTTATGATGACCTGCCTGAGGAATTACGAGAGCACGTAGAAGATGTTGTGCTTAACAGGCGAGATGATTCTACCGAGCGTTTACTGGATATAGCTGACAAGTATCGCGGTGACGGCAGCACAGGTAAAAAAGAAGAAAATCATGAGTGGCGCAAGCTCGAAGTAAGTAAACGTATTGAGCATGCATTAATTAAAGGCATTGATGCATATGTTGAAGAAGATACAGAAGAAGCACGGTTAAGTTATGAGCGTCCGATTCAGGTAATTGAAGGCCCGTTGATGGATGGCATGAATGTTGTCGGTGATTTATTCGGCGATGGTAAAATGTTTTTACCTCAGGTGGTTAAATCTGCCCGGGTTATGAAAAAAGCGGTTGCTCACTTAATTCCATTTATTGAAGCTGAAAAAGATGGCGCGGCTAAATCGAATGGCAAAATATTAATGGCTACAGTTAAAGGTGATGTACACGATATAGGCAAAAATATTGTCGGTGTTGTGTTGCAGTGTAATAACTTTGAAGTGATTGATATGGGCGTTATGGTGCCGGCGAATAAAATTCTGGAAAAAGCTAAAGAAGAAAATGTCGATATAATTGGCTTAAGTGGTTTGATTACACCATCGTTAGATGAAATGGTGCATATGGCGAAAGAACTGCAGCGTTTAAAACTGGATATTCCGGTAATGATCGGTGGAGCGACCACATCTAAAGCACATACAGCTGTTAAAATTGATCAGAATTATGATGGCCCTACTGTCTGGGTTAAAGATGCATCTCGTGCCGTGGGTGTTGCACAAAGCTTGATCTCACCAGAGCTGAAAGAAAATTTTGTATCTGAACTGCATGATGATTATGAGCAGGTACGCATTAATCATGCGGGACGTCGTAAGAAAACCAATTGGGCAAAAATCGAAGATGCCAGAGCCAATAAAGTTAAAATAGACTGGGATAAGAGTGATATTGGAGCGCCTACGTTTAGCGGTGTGAAAGTTTTTGATGATTATTCATTAGATGAAATTAAAGACTATATCGACTGGACGCCATTTTTCTTCGCCTGGGAATTAAAAGGCCGTTATCCAAAAATACTAACGGATAAAGTAAAAGGCGAAGAGGCAACCAAATTATTTAACGATGCCAAAAACATGTTAGATAAAATTATAAGTGAGAAGTGGTTGCAGGCAAAAGCAGTCGTCGGTGTATTTGCTGCAAATAGCATAAATGATGATGACGTAGAAGTTTATACCGATGACTCGCGTAGTGAAGTGTTAACTACACTTAATTTCTTGCGCCAACAAACTCAGCAGCCTCCGGGCCGGCCTAATTATTGTTTAAGTGATTTTATTGCACCTAAAGAAACCAGTTTAAGCGATCACATTGGTGCGTTTGCTGTTACCACAGGCATAGGGATTGAAGAGCACGTAAAACGTTTTGAAGATGATCATGATGATTATCAGGCTATTATGCTTAAAGTTTTAGCTGATCGTTTAGCCGAGGCTTTTGCAGAGTTAATGCATAAACGAATGCGTAGAGAATATTGGGCGTATGCAAAAGAAGAAACCCTGGACAATGCCGCTTTAATTGCCGAAGAGTATAAGGGTATTCGACCTGCTCCGGGTTACCCTGCATGCCCTGACCATACTGAAAAAGCAAAGTTGTGGAAATTGATTGATGCGGATAATAATGCGGGAATCAGTATTACTGAAAGTTTTGCGATGCTGCCAGCGGCATCAGTTAGTGGCTGGTATTTTAGTAATCCGGAATCAAAATATTATGCGGTGGCTAAAATAAACAGGGACCAGGTTGAAGACTATGCAAAACGTAAAAAAATGTCACTGGCAGAAGCAGAACGCTGGTTATCACCCAATCTAGGTTATGATAATTAAGCGGAGTATTGATGTTGTATAAATTAAATTTAAAATTAACTGAGTGTTTTTATATAACAAAAACAGTTGTCTCAGAAAGGATTCAGTATCTTTAGGTATAAGGAAGATAGAGCGCCTGTTTTAATGATTTTAACCCTCACAATGGTTGATTTTATTCTGTACTTCAGCGTGACTAATGGCTGGCTGTTATTTTTTTATTACTTAATAATGATTATTCCGAAAGGCACTATCTGTGCCTGGAATCATCATCACCAGCATTTATTTACATTTCGAAATACAGTCTTGAATCGCGGCCTGGAATTTGCTTATGCTCTGCATACGGGTGTAACTACACATCTCTGGCGATTACATCATGTATTAGGGCACCATTTAAATTTTCTTGATCAGGAAAAAGATGAAAGTCGATGGAAGCGAAAAGAGGGCACAAAAATGGGTGTTATTGAGTATACGTTAAATGTGGCATTGACTGCTTATCCAAGAGGTTTTAGTGTGGGTAAGAAACACCCTAAACAATTAAAACCTTTTGTTGTTTATAGCCTGATAACATTTTCAATAGTTGGACTTCTGGTCTGGTATAAACCACTAGAAGCTTTTTTATTATTTGTACTGCCAATGATTACCAGTTTATTATTTACAGCTTTTGTAACATATGAACACCATTCTGGGCTGGATACTCAAAATGAATTTGAGGCCTCTTATAATAATTTAAATAAAATGTACAATTTGTTAACTGGAAACCTGGGTTATCACACGGCGCATCATCACAAACAGGGTGTGCACTGGTCAAAACTGCCCCAGTTACATAAAACGATAGAAGATAAAATACCCAAACAGCTATATACAAAGTCGGCTATTACGAAAATCGTTTTAGGTGGTTAAATTACAGGATGCTTCTGTTCTGAGTTTGCAGCTTAAATTCACGAGGATCAGTGTTTAGTTTTAAATTAAACGTTATGATCGTCTATCACGAATCCGTCTGTCAGAAAAATCAATAGCTATGTTTTGCTGGCGCCGATCGCGGCTTTCCTTCCTGCGTTCCTTTATAAATTGCAGCATAATTGAAGCCATTGTAAAACTAATTAAAATGGCGACCCAACAGGTTGCAATATAAGCATCATAAGATTCATGAAGGTTTAGCTGGATTACGCGGAAGCCTATAAATTCAAGTGTTATAGTCGCCAGACCGGCGACAGCACATAGAAACAATAGATATATAAAAAATAATCGGTAATAAACGAAATTTACATTACGAACATTTAGACGCATAAGAACAAACCGCAAATAGTTAAGTGCACCGGCTAAAAGCGATGCACATAGCATAATAGTGTGTAACTAATAGAATAGACTATATTTGTGAAAAATACTTAGAACGAAATAATCATGATACAAACCAGTCTTGCTAACGGGTGTTTTCTACTGCTAATTAACTGAGTAAGTAAGGTATCTTTGGCGTTACTGTTATTGGCCTTAGTCATTATTTGTGAGCATTAAGATTCTGCCTCTGGGTCAAATAACACCATGTCAGTGTCATAAAGCAGAGTAAAGATAGCAAAGTGAGTAGCGGCTGATTTATACGCCATTGCCGAGTTGTATGATGGACCGTAATCCATTACAGGATCAGCATCATTAATGATTATCTGGCAGATTAAAATACGTATGGCCAGATTTTTTTTGCTTTTAGAAAGCATGCCAATGATTTTATCGCTTGTATGAAGGTATTGCGTGTTAATAGCAGGTATTAAAATGAGCTTATCTATGGATATTATGTGGAGATTATGCCACTTCTGCTGCTGCATCCTGTGAATTTTACTAACGGCATAGCGGCGTGAGTTCAATTTCAAAACAACGATATTGAAAATATATCAGCAGTAAACGCAGTTTTGACACTAACAGATTGAGTAAATAGAAACATTAAACAGCTTAACTTTAGTCATGCCAGAATCGTATTGAAATGTATGCTGATCATGGTTAATAGCGTGATCTTTATACTGAAAATGAGGTATGTTGTTTTTTGAATAGAGATAGCTAACCTGAAGCATGTTTTGGCAGTGATTCGAGGAAGTTATTCGAAAAAACCACGTATCTAAGTAGATATATTGGGTTACTTGTCAACAAAATACTGAACTTTTTGAACTAAAAATCTCGAAAAAAGGTTATCCACAAAAGCTGTGGATAACTCTGTGGATGGATCACATATTTATGTCTGAAATGGAACTATAATGGATTTTTTATTAGATTGTATAAAAAACAATCAATAGTAATTTATTCAATATAATCAATAGGTTATAAATAAATTAAAAATAGTTTGACAGTTTGTAAGTATTAAGGAGTGCTTAATTAGATGCTTGTAGTTGAATAAGCGGACTGTGCATAACTAGGCCTGAACTTGTATAAAAAACGATATAATAGCTGTCTATTTTACAGTTTTCGGTATCATAGGTTGATATATCAAGCTTTGGCTGTAGCAAAATATAAATTAGGCGAATTATTTGAGTCAAAAACATAAAATTCATAGTGAAAATTGCTGTTTAATTCATAAAAAAGACAGTTATTTACTTTATGACCCACATTTACTAACGTCCCCGGAAGCCGATTTGCTTTACAGTGGGATATTTCATAAATCAGATAATTTTCGACCCGTTGAAGCGGGTGGGCGAGGGCAGGCATGGTTTGTTGAAATCAATGGGTTAGCTGCAGTTTATCGCAGATATCTGCGAGGTGGCCTAATATCGAGATTAAATCAACAGGCGTATTTTGGTATGAGGCTGGAAAATAGTCGTTCATTTAAAGAGTGGCGGCTATTGCAGTTGATGCTTGAACGAGATTTACCGGTTCCACGGCCCATTGCGGCATCTGTAAGCCGCTGGCCTTTCAAATATAGCCCGTTTTATCGTGCGCAGATACTGGTCGAGCTAATTCCCAATGTTAAAGTGCTTGATCAAATATTAAGTCAGAGGGATTTAACGTCAGAAGAATGGGCTCTAGTTGGAAAATGCATTCGCCAATTTCACAATGAAGGCATTTATCATGCTGATTTGAACGTTAATAATGTTCTACTCAATGATTCATCCACTGTTTATCTTATTGATTTTGATAAAAGTGAAATTCGAAACAACTTGAAAACAGGCACATCATGGAAACAAGGGAATTTACAGCGGCTTAAAAGATCATTGTTAAAACAGCAGTCAATACATAAGTCATATCACTTTACAGAAAATAACTGGCAAACTCTGCTAGCCGCATATACTGCTTGAGTTTTTGTAATCTACAACACGCATATTGCTTTTTTCGAATAACGTCGTTTATCAGTATCTTCTGTAATGGGGAATTCGCAATTAAAAATAGTCATTGTTTTTAAAACAGAAACCGCAAAGTTAAGCACGCTAACTTTAGTTGGTGTGATGATAGTGTTTATCTTTAAGGTGGTATTGCTGCTGTATCAGTTAGCAGTGTAACACTGGCTGGGTAAGTATCTTTTAAAAACTTAAAACTTATTTTTTATAATGATATTGTCAATATAAACATCAAGAATTTTATTTTGCTTTTGTAATGCGTTTTTTGCATTGTTACCAATAGAGATAAATTTTTCGGGATTTTTAAAATATGATGAAATTTCTGACTCTAGTTTAGTTATATTTTCTACCTGTATACATGCATTGTTCTCAAGTAAAAAATTCATTTCATCAACAAAATTAAACATATGTGGGCCACTAAGTGTTGGTTTTCCGAGGCGACATGGCTCGAGAATGTTTTGCCCGCCATGTTTGATTAATGATCCACCAATAAAAACAAATTCAGCACCTTTCATAAAGTTTGTTAGTTCACCTAATGTGTCAGCCAGGTAGATTTTTGTCTTGTCCTGTAAAGTAGAAGGCTGACTGCGCACGGCATATTCTATATTTAATGAATTCAGTTGTTTTTGAATTTGTTTGCTACGGTTAGGGTGCCTGGGGACGATAACCAGTAACATATCAGGGTTAAGGTTTTTCCAGAGAGTTGCTAGTTGTAACTCCTCGTCATTGTGAGTTGATGCCGCCACACAATAAGTACGACCTTTAAGATTAATGGCTGTAACATGAAGGTTGTTGCTGGCGGATACGAATTTTAAATTTCCGGCAACTAAGAGTTGCTGATTGTCTGCACCAAGTGTTTTAAAATTAGTTAATTCTTCGCTTGATTTACATAATATTTTATCTACATAGCTAAGGCTGGTTTTATAAATTGATTTAACCCAGTTATTAGCTGATAAGGTACGATGAGAAAGCCGTGCGTTAATGATAGAAATGGGTATCTTGTTAGTATATAAAGTTTGGTAGAGCAGTGGCCAAATTTCAGTTTCCATAATCAGGCATAGAGAAGGTTTTGTTTGTTTGAGAAAACGGCTTATGGCAAATTTAGACTCTATGGGCAAAAAGCAGTGTTGAGTGCGTGGTGGGTTATGACGGGCTACTGTGCTTGCTCCGGTAACAGTGTTAGTGGTGATAACAAATTGTTTGTCAGGGTGATGTTCTAATAATTTCAGATGTAATGTTAAATATGTATTTACTTCACCAACCGATGCACAATGAATCCATATTGTTCTGTTTTTTTGAGATGCATAGGAGAACCCAAGGCGCTGTAGTAAGTAACGAGATGACTTGTCGCGAATAGCTATCTTTAAAGTGTATATAAAAAATACTGGCCATAAAAAAATAGTTAGAAGTCTATAACTCATATTTTTATATATAATGTATTTGGGTTCATCTGCTTTTCTTTTTCTTCTTCTTTTTGCTTTCAGGATAAACCGCGTTTTCACCTTCAGGCCGATTTTTATAACGTTTATGTACCCAGAGGTATTGTTCTGGATTTTGCATAATCAAATGCTCTAATGTCCTGTTAATAACTAATGCATCATCTGCTGTATTTCCTGTAGGAAAGTTTTCTAAAGCAGGTAATATAACCAGCTTGTAACCTTTGCCGTCAGGTTTACGTTTAATATAGTAGGGAACAACAGCAGCCCCCGTCATATCTGCAAAACGAGCTGGTGCAGTTAGTGCTGAGGCCTGTACTCCAAAAAACGGCGTAAAGATCATATCTTTACCCCTGAAATCCTGGTCAGGAGCATACCATGCAGCATGGCCTTTTTTTAAACCTCTAATCATAGATATGGGTTTATGATAATCGACAATGGCCTTGTAAAGACGAGCCCTGTGATAACGCATAAATGCATCAAATAATTTATTATGTGCTCGTTTGTACATAACCTGAAATGGCACGTAATGATTGAGAACAGGGCCGCCAATTTCCAGACAGGTAAAGTGGGCTGTTAAAATTATAACGCCTTTTCCTTTCTTCTGTTGCTCTGTGATATTTTCTAAACCATCTACTTCACATAACTTAAGCAGTCTCTCATCATGCCACCAGCTTAATGCCAGTTCAAATGCGGCAATTCCCATGTTTCTGAAGCTGCTTTTACGCATTCGAATAATTTCTTTTTCATCTGCGTCAGGAAATGCAAAACGTAAATTTATATCAGCGATAGTGCGTCTTTCAGGCATGAAAATATAAAGTAACTTCCCTAAAGCGGCGCCGCAAACTTCAATCGCAGGTAAGGGAAGTGAAACCACTGTGCGTAATATGGCGAGTGAAAACCAGGTTGGCCAGTATTTGGGAGATAGATAGTTGGCTGGGTTGACGGCCTTAATCAAAATGTAATCTCTAAAGTTGTATCTATTAGTTGAGATGAAGAGGCTTAACTTATTATCAGCTAACGAATTTCGCCTTTAGTTAATAAAAGGCGATTGAATAATAACGAGCTTTTCACGTGTAGCTTTTATGTGTCACTTTATTTGTATTTATTATTTCTCCGGCAAAGTTTGATTTTTGCCGGGTTTTTAATTTAAAAAACTATCGATGCTCTGGCCATCACTTGTGTTAAGAATGCCGGCAGCCTGTTTTAAACGCAAAGTGTTAATTACATAATTATATCGTGCACGAGCATAATCGCGCTCAGCCCCGTAAACTTCGCGTAATGTAGATAATACATCTATTGCCGTACGCGTACCCACTTCAAAACCCGCCTGGGTAGCTTCATGGGCCGCCTGGTTTGAAAGTAGCGCCTGTTCCAGAGCTTTTACCTGTGCAATGGTGGAGGTTACACCCAGGTAAGCATCACGAGTTTGTTGTAATGTCTGACGTTTTGCTTTTTCTTTTAATGAACGAGATTGCTCTTTTAAAGCAACCGACTGATCGTGTTTGGCACTGGTAAGTCCGCCGCTATAGATAGGTATAGTTAACTGAACGGTAATTGCAGTATCGGTAGAGTCAGATGCAAATCGACCACCATCTGAACTGCTGTAGTCATGTTGAGCTACCAGATCGAGATATGGGTAATGCTCTGACTGGTCTGCAGCAACCAGTTTTTGAGATGCCTGATAATTGTATTGTGCGGCTTTTAATTGCAGGTTGTTTTCCAGCGCCTTGTCTGTCCATTTAGTGATATCGGCCGGTTCGGGAATTAATAAAGGAATATCCTCAATCATCGTGGCAATAGAGGTTGTATGTGTACCTAAAATGACAGCCAGAGATTCGAATTGTGCAGACAGTATATTAATAGCGTCTATTTCCTGAGCCACTGACGTGTCATAACTGGCCTGTGATTCTTTTACATCGGTAATCGCGATTAATCCGACTTCAAAGCGCTTCTTTGATTGTTCAAGTTGTTTACTGATAGCTTCTTTTTCAGCTGTTGCAAATTTTAAATTATCCTGTGCACCCAGGGCGTTAAAATAGGCTGTAGCGAGGCGTATAATTAAATCTTGTCTGGCGGCTTCAACGGTAGCGAGGGCTGCTGCAATTGACATGTCAGTTTGCTGTAGTTTTTTGTAAACACTGTGGTTATAAAGAGTCTGACTTAAAGACAGGCTATATCCATCAGAATCAAATGATGACGTTCCATTTGGAAAAACCGAACTGTTCTCAGTTTCCTGCTCTGTGTGGTTGGTAAAAGCGGTGAGATTCAACTGTGGCAGTAATGCCGCTTTACTAAGACCACGGCTAGCTAATGAGCTTTGATAAGCAAATTCAGCAGCCTGTAAATCCTGATCATGCGTAATAGCCATTTCTAGCGCCTGAGAAAAATTGATTGTATTGGGCGTCCTGTCCTGTGCGTGTGCTTGCGTATTAATAATTAAACAAGTGGCGGTTATTATGCAAAAAAAGTTTCTTTTCATATTGAGTTTCATATTGAGTCTGTGTTTTTTAATAGGCTTTAGATATAAGAATAGAATTAAAGTTCAAATTCGGGTATTTGTTCGCCATGTACCAGCGGTTTTAAATCGGTTTCAAAAACACTTTCATCAGACCATTCGTCATCACCGGTACGAGTAATGATATGTGCTGTCATAACGGGTGCTGCACCGTCAATCACAAATATTTTGCCGTTAATTGTTAATGCATTTTTAAAACTCTGGGGTATTTCATTGATAGAACCTGTTAAAACAATGGCGTTATACTTTTGATTCATTTCTGGCAGGTCAAGGCCATTTGCGCAACTCAGACTAATGTTAAAAACACCTTGTTCTAGTAAGGTTTGAGCTGCTTTTTTGGCCAGGGTTTCATCAATTTCAACACTATCAACATGGCTGGCCATTTTGGCGAGGCAGGCAGTAAGATAACCACTACCGGTACCAATCTCCAGAATATTATCTTCAGGCTGAATATTTAAAAGCTGTAATATGCGGCCTTCAATAATAGGGTGCATCATGTTCTGTGAGTCATTCAGGGGAATTGCGGTATCCGCATAAGCGAGATTAATATACTGAGCAGGCACATACTGATCGCGAGGGATAGTCTCTAACGTAGTAAGCACCTTATCATCTAGCACGTCCCACGGGCGCACCTGTTGTTCAACCATATTATAGCGACATTGGTCCAGATGTGACGACATTAAGAGTTCCCCTGAAGGTATTGCATTATTTATTTTTGCCTAATTCTACCCCCTGTCAACATTCTTGGATAGTCCTATACCTAAGCAACTTGCTCAGGTAAACTTAGCGACCACAAGCTAGGGGAATTTTGTGTAACCAGTTGGGCAACCGGTGGTGCATAAGATTGAGAATGAGCTAAATTCTGGGTAAAACCAGATTTAGAATAAACCCTTAGAACCTGATCCAGATTATGCTGGCGGAGGGAAGCTTTGCTGTTTGCTCCTTTCTTTCGCCATAGCCTCACACATTTCGAGGAAAAACCTATGAGCGCCATACCTGAAGAATTTATTAAAAACACTGCCAAGTTATCTGAAGAAGTTACCCGGCCCTTTAGAAATTCACGCAAAGTATATGTAACAGGCTCACGTGATGATATTCGCGTTGGCATGCGTGAGATTGACCAGGACAACACCTCCGATAGCCTGGGTTTTGAGGTCAATCCACCCATACCCGTCTATGATACATCCGGTGCATTTTCAGACCCTGATGTTGAAATTGATTTAATGAAGGGTATGCCTGATGTACGTAGCAACTGGATTATTGAGCGAAATGATACTGAGCAGCTTGATGGTCCGACTTCTTCGTTTGGGCAAACACGACAGACCGATCCAGAACTTGCACATCTTCGCTTTGAACATATTGCTAACCCACGTCGTGCTTTACCGGGTAAGAATGTGAGTCAGATGCACTATGCTCGTCAGGGTATTATTACCCCTGAAATGGAATATGTTGCAATACGTGAAAACCAGAAATTAACTGAATTACGTAAAGACCCGGCATATAAGAAGTTACTCAGGCAGCATCCGGGAGAAAGTTTTGGTGCTGAACTGCCGGAAGAAATGACAGCGGAGTTTGTACGCTCAGAAGTGGCACGTGGTCGCGCTATCATTCCAGCAAACATTAACCATCCGGAAGTTGAACCGATGATTATCGGTCGTAACTTTCGCGTTAAGGTAAATACAAATATCGGTAATTCAGCGGTTACTTCATCTATTGAAGAAGAAGTTGAAAAAATGGCCTGGTCAGCACGTTGGGGCGGCGATACATTAATGGATTTATCAACTGGTAAAAATATTCATGAAACCCGTGAGTGGATTTTACGTAACTCCCCTATGCCTATTGGTACCGTGCCAATTTATCAGGCATTAGAAAAAGTTAATGGAAAAGCAGAAGACCTCACATGGGAAATCTTTCGCGACACATTAATAGAGCAGGCAGAGCAGGGCGTCGATTACTTTACAATTCATGCCGGTGTGCGTCTTCAATATGTGCCATTAACAGCAGAGCGTGTTACGGGTATTGTGTCTCGTGGCGGTTCAATCATGGCTAAATGGTGCCTGGCACACCATCAGGAAAGCTTCTTATATACTCACTTTGAAGATATTTGTGAAATTATGAAAGCTTATGATGTGAGTTTTTCATTAGGTGATGGTCTGCGCCCTGGCTCTTTGGCTGATGCTAATGATGCGGCACAATTTGGCGAGCTTGAAACCTTGGGTGAGTTAACAAAAGTTGCCTGGGAGCACGATATACAGGTGATGATTGAAGGTCCGGGTCATGTGCCATTGCAGATGATTAAAGAAAATATGGATAAGGAACTTCAGGACTGCTTTGAGGCTCCATTTTATACATTAGGGCCGTTGACGACTGATATTGCACCGGGATATGACCATATAACATCAGCACTAGGTGCTGCGAATATTGGCTGGTACGGTTGTGCCATGTTGTGTTACGTAACACCAAAAGAGCATTTGGGTTTACCTAATAAAGCAGATGTGCGCGAAGGAATTATTACTTACAAGATAGCAGCACATGCGGCTGATCTGGCGAAGGGTAACCCGGGTGCGCAAGTACGTGATAATGCCATGTCGAAAGCACGATTTGAATTTCGTTGGGAAGATCAGTTTAATCTAGGTCTGGATCCAGAAAAAGCCAGAGAATATCATGATGAGACACTACCTAAAGACTCGGCAAAGGTGGCGCATTTCTGTTCTATGTGTGGGCCTCACTTCTGTTCAATGAAAATTTCACAGGATGTTCGTGACTATGCTAAAAAGAAGGGCATAACGGATGCAGAGGCTCTGCAGAAGGGAATGCAGGAAAAATCCATAGAGTTTATTGATATGGGTGCACAGATCTATAATAAAACCTGAGTAACTGAGGGCGCCCTTACATTAGGGTGCCTGTCAGATTCTGGTTATTGTTTATGTCAAAATATCAGCAAACACGCCAAAATCTGCTAAATTTATAGTTGGCTACTCTATAAAAAAAACGATTCTGATGACTGAGATAAATCTTTACCATTTATTAAAACAGCAAATTAATGAGCACCTGTCGTCTGTGGATGTTTCCAGCTCACCCTGGAAAGAATTCATGATGGCGGTTGACGGCACTTATCAACAATTTGATATAGACCAGCGCACACTTGAACAATCATTAACGCTAAGTGCCGAAGAGCTGGTGCAGGCCAATGATGAAATGAATGCTGTATTTGCAGCAATTCCTGATCAGTTATTTCATATTGATTTTGAAGGCAGGGTAATCAGTTATAAGTTAGGCCAAAGTAGTTATCACTATTTGAAAAGTGAAAAACTAATAAATCAGCATATAAAAGATATTCTGGATATAGAAGTAGTAGAAAAATTCGAGGTTTCAATCAAGCAGGTTTTAGAGCAGCTTTCAGCAAAAAATTTCGAGTTTGTAATATATCACGATAGAAAAATATATTATTACGAAGTGCGAATGATGCCGGTTAAATCGCAGGAAGTGATTGCTCTTGTTCGTGATGTAACAGAACGCAAGGTGGCAGAAGAGCAGATCGCCTTTTTAGCCTATCATGATAGCCTCACAGCATTACCCAATAGTCGCCTGTTTAAAGATCGCCTTGAGCATGCTATTTCACAGGCAGAACGAAATAATAAAATATTGGCCATTATGTTTTTAGACCTCGACAGGTTTAAATTAATTAATGACACAATGGGGCATTCTGCAGGTGATGAATTATTAAAAATAACATCAGAACGATTAATTGAAGCGGTAAGAAAAACGGATTCTGTTGCTATCAATGCAAATGGTAATGCGTCTTCAATCGCGCGATTTGGTGGAGATGAATTTACCATATTGCTGGACGATGTTGAAAATATGCAGGCAATTATTCGCATAGCAGAACGTATTGTAGAAAACGTGAGCCAGCCACTGATGTTAGAAAGGCAGGAAGTTCATATTTCTACCAGCATAGGTATAGCTATCTATCCCGATGATGGAAAGGAAGCAGACGTGATTTTAAAACATGCTGACTCGGCTATGTATCATGCAAAAGCTCAGGGTAGAAATAATTTTCAGTTCTTCACGGAAGAGATGAATAAATCCTCAATTGAGTTGTTATCACTAGAAAATAACTTACATAAAGCATTAGTTCAAAATGAACTGTGTTTATATTATCAGCCACAGGTAAGTGTGATTACCGGGCAGTTAGTTGGTATGGAGGCTTTAATTCGCTGGCAACACCCGGAGAGAGGTTTTGTTTCACCAGGTGTGTTTATTCCATTGGCCGAAGAAACAGGCATGATAATGCAAATTGGTGAATGGGTTTTTCGCGAGGCCTGCACACAGGGTGTAAGCTGGTTAAAGGCTGGTTACAAGTTAGAAAAAATCTCTGTTAATCTTTCTGCGCGTCAGCTAAAAGATGAAGGTTTGCCGGTTTTAATTGCCTTGATTTTAGAAGAAACCGGCATGCCTGCCGATAAATTGTGTATTGAATTAACAGAAACCGCATTAATACTCGAGCCGGAAGTCGCGCTTGCTCGATTGAAAAAAATAAAAGAGTTAGGTATATCGTTATCATTAGATGACTTTGGTACCGGATACTCGTCTTTAAGTTATTTAAAACGATTCCCTATTGATACCTTAAAAATTGATCAGGCATTTATTAGAGATGTAAAAGTAGATCATGAAGATGCGGCATTAGTGAAAGCTATTATCGCGATGGCGCATGGTTTAGGTATGGAGGTGATAGCCGAAGGAGTTGAAATTCAGGAGCAGCTTGAATTTTTAGGTGCCAATGCCTGTGATACTATCCAGGGGTATTTGTTTAGTCGGCCTTTGCCGGCAAAAGAGATGAGTGGTCTTCTGGTTCAGAGATAGCCGTAAATTCACTGGATTTTTTTCTAATATTGGGTATATGAAATAGAAGCTGCTATGGCATATCCACTCTTGTTTTTATAAAGACATAACGCTTAAGTTAAAACCAGTACAGGTTTTTTACCTGTGGCAATACGTGTTGTTGCTACTGCCGCATATTCAATTTTTAATCGACTGTAAACATCGTCCAGTGACATGCTTAATATTTTACTGGTAATAGCACGAATTACGCCTGCGTGTGCAACTAGCAAAACATGCTGCCCTTGATACTGCTCTGTTACCTCTTCATAAACGGCCCATACGCGGTTAGCAAAATCATCTAGAGGTTCGGCTCCTTCTGGTCGATTATTAACCGGATCCAGTAAAAAATTTTCCAGCGCATCACCTTCATTGTTTTGTATATCTTCAGGTGTGCGACCCTCCCAGCTGCCAAAACCAATTTCTTTTAAATTATCAACTACTGAATAGTTGATATTCATGGTGTCAGCCAGAGCTTCGCTAAATTGCAAACATCGTGACAGGGGAGAGCTAATAATATGCTGCCATTGAGGCTTTTCAGGAACCGCGTCCCACATTTGCTGCCAGCCTACTTCGCTTAAAGGGTCGTCAATACTAAACCCCCGATAACGGCGGCCGCCTTGCGGCTCACCGTGTCGAATAATGTCTATGCGTGTTTCACTCATGACATCCAGCCTATTAACGTTAATACGGCAATGAACGCCAGCCATACCACCAGTGTTCTTAATACCAGCGCACGAGCCGAACGAATACAGGCTGTTTCTTCACCGGGAGCACAATCTTTAAGCGCACCCTGTCCAGCAGTAATCAGAGTATGGTAGTTACAGTCGTATAAATCTTCCTGTTTGTTTTTGCCATAGAACTCCTGTTTAGCCCCCTCGTAGTTACCGGTGAGAGCGTAACCCACAGCAACCAGATGCGCAGGTATCCAGCCAAGTACTGCCTGAAACTGACGTGCAGCATTTGCTAAAGTCGCACTACGGGTTGAGCGCATGGTGTGTGATGTTAAACGATAAAGTAGTGCGCCAAATGGGCCGAGTAATACAAACCAGAATATAACGGCAAAGAAACGATCATTAGATTCGTGCAATATAGATCGCATAATTTCCAGGACCTGTTGGTCAGGGTCAGTTGGCGGGTCTTTTTGCATTATCGCACTGGCTTCTGCATTAGCTGCGTCTTCGTTGCCGCTTTCTTTTGCTTCAAGGTATCTGTTTACCTGTCTGTTAAGGTCTTTGGGGCCGAGGCAGAAAGCGAATATGACGAGGCCAAATAACAGGTCTATCAGACCTAATAAACGGCCTGCAAACCAGATCTGTAACAACATAGTTGTTAGCATTATGGGTAACAGTAAAATTAAAATTGAAGATTTTTGTTGCGAGCCTAAACCGGGAAGTGTTTTTAATAACCAGCGGCTGTAGTTATCAAACCAGTCAAAATTACGATAATTTTCCAGTATGTCGCTAACACGTTCGAAAATAATCCCAAATAAAATACATATAAGTGCCATGTTCAGGGTTTTACCTTAGTCAGTTTGTCGGGTTATCAGTTTTTGTAAGTAATCCCAGTCAAATGCAGGTCCGGGGTCTGTTTTACGCCCGGGAGCAATATCACAGTGGCCGGTTATAGCATTTTTATCGATGTCAGGGTAGCTTTGCCTTAATTCTTCAAACAAATTTGCCAGTTTTTCGTACTGAACTGGCTCATAAGGGATGTCATCTGTGCCTTCTAACTCAATACCAATGCTAAAGTCATTACAACCTTCTATGCCGCAATAACTGGAAGCGCCGGCGTGCCAGGCGCGCTTATGAAAAGGAACATATTGAATAATCTCTCCGTCACGACGAATTAACAGGTGAGAAGATACTTTGAGCTGATAAATATCAGCAAAATAAGGATGCTCAGTTTTATTTAGCTGGTTTGTAAATAACTGAGAGATATACGGGCCACCAAATTCACCAGGTGGCAGGCTAATATTATGAACAACGATCAGCCTGATGCTTTCATTGTTTGGGCGATCATCATTGTTCTCTGATGATATTTGAAGTGCATTAGCCAGCAATCCTGATTTATTGTTTATTTTCATATACTTAAAGTCTAACAGTTGAATTTATATTTGGCCATAAAATAAATATTTCACTATGGGTATATCTCTTTTCGCTCGATTCTATAAACTATACATTTGATCAGCACCGAAAGTTAATGGCTGCCTGTTTAATGCTATTTACAGTCGATGCGGGCTTATTATGCAGGCCGATGATCTGCTTTACTCAACCCCTGGCTTAAGTATTAATTTATATGTCCAATCACCCAGTCAACTCCAGTTTTAACGCCGATGCTCACCCTTTAGCAGGTTTAAATACACAGCAACGAGCTGCGGCAGAATATATCTCAGGCCCAATGTTGGTATTAGCTGGAGCCGGCAGCGGAAAAACCCGGGTAATTACTCAAAAAATTGCCTATTTAATTCGCGACTGCGGTATTAAACCTATTCATATTGCGGCGGTAACTTTTACTAATAAAGCCGCCAGGGAAATGAAAGCGCGGGTAAAAGGCCTGTTAGGTAAAGGCGAGACACGGGGATTAATCGTATCTACATTCCATAATCTTGGCTTGAGAATACTGGGTATTGAATATAAACATCTGGGTTATAAATCTGGTTTTAGTGTATTTGATGCAACCGATACCCTGGTATTAATTAAAGGTTTATATGCATCTGAATCATTAAGTAATGTGGATGATGCAGAAGATGCCAGGTGGGCTATATCTCGCTGGAAAAATGATTTCATTTCTCCCGAGCAGGCAATTTCCAGTGCAGAAAATGACCTGGAAATAAAACACGCCATGTTGTATGCGCGTTATCAACGGCAGTTAAAAGCATACAATGCATTTGATTTTGATGACCTGATATTACAACCGGTTGTGTTATTTCAGAAAAATCCAGACGTGCTCGAGAAATGGCAACATCGAATACATTATTTACTGGTAGATGAATACCAGGATACCAATGCCAGTCAGTATCAGTTGGTGAAATTACTGCTCAGTAATCATGGACGTTTAACGGCCGTTGGCGATGATGATCAGTCTGTCTACTCATGGCGTGGTGCGCGTCCTGAAAATCTGGCTTTGTTAAATGAAGATTACCCAAATTTAAAATTGATAAAACTTGAGCAAAACTATCGCTCAACATCTCGAATTTTAAAATGCGCTAACCATTTAATTAAAAACAACCCGCATACCTTTGAAAAACAACTTTGGTCAGACTTAGGTCTGGGCAGCAATATTCGTATCATAGAATGCCCCGGTGCAGATGGTGAAGCTGAGCGTGTAACGGTTGAATTAAATACACATAAATTTCAAAAACGCACAAAATTTGGTGACTATGCCATTTTATATCGAGGCAATCATCAATCACGTATTTTTGAAAAATATCTGCGTGAAATGCAAATACCTTATGTCGTAAGCGGTGGCACGTCATTTTTTGAGCGTGCCGAAATAAAAGACATAATGGGGTATCTGCGATTGTTAGCCAATCAGGATGATGATACGGCTTTTTTACGCATTATAAATACACCTCGCAGAGAGATTGGTGGCAGTA
>JAPHRB010000007.1 GCA_026197015.1 Gammaproteobacteria bacterium
AAACACTGAAGGAGTACATTATGTTAATAGTTGGTTTATTTTTTTTAATTACAGCATCCTCACCAGCGTGATCTTTAAACTTAAAAGACCTGTATTCTATGGATGTTGCTTCAGTATCATGGATGTTAATCGGTGAAGAGTGTAAATAATATTCACATTAATTCATAAACTAGATGCTGTTGAGTATTTAATTAAATGAAAAAAGTTTTAATTATCGGTTATGTTTGGCCCGAGCCAGATTCATCTGCAGCTGGCAGACATATGTTGTCTATTTTACGATTATTCAAACAACAGAACTGGCTGGTTGAGTTCTCAAGCCCATCACAACCAACAGATCATATGATCGATTTATCCAGTGAAGGCATTTCAAGTAAAGGCATTAATCTTAACTGTGATAGTTTTGATACTTACATATCAGAATACAATCCTGATATAGTTTTATTTGATCGTTTTATGATGGAGGAACAATTTGGCTGGCGAGTTGATAAACATTGCCCCAATGCACTTAAGATACTCGATACCGAAGACTTACAGTGTTTACGTAATGCTCGTCATCATGCCCTTAAAGCTAATCGTGAAATGACTAAAAAAGATCTTTTCGACGATTTGGCCAAACGTGAAATTGCGGCTATTTTACGTTGTGATATTTCACTTATTATTTCCAGTTATGAAATGGAGTTATTAATTAATACATTTAAGGTAGATGCTGATTTATTACTTTACCTACCTTTTATGATAGATATAGACAAGTTACCCTCAAAAACCAGGTCATATTCAGAACGTAAACATTTTATGACGATAGGTAACTTTCGACATGCACCTAACTGGGATGTGGTTTTATTTTTACAGAAAATCTGGCCCTTAATTAAAAAACAGCTGCCAGATGCTGAATTACATATATATGGGTCTTACCCCCCGCCTAAGGCAACTGCTTTGAATAATCCAGATACGGGATTTATAATTAAAGGCTGGACTGAAGATGTTTATACGATCATGCAGGAGTACAGAGTTTGTTTAGCCCCCATTCGATTTGGTGCAGGCATTAAGGGTAAATTAATTGATGCTATGATAATGCAAACACCGAGTGTAACAACTACAACAGGCTCTGAAGGTATGTTTAAAGATGAAACCTGGCCCGGAATAATTAAGGATGAACTAGCAGAGTTTGTAGATGCAGCAGTCAGCTTATATAATGATGAAATAGCCTGGTTAAACTTAAAAAACAATGCATTTAAACTTATAAAATCACGCTATGACAGTAAAATGTTAGGCCCTATATTAATAGATAAAATTACAGATACTGAAATTAACCTTGATCAATATCGTATAAACAATTTCACTGGCGCTATGCTCAAACACCATTTGCTGAAAAGCACTCAATATATGTCTCAATGGATAACAGCAAAAAATGCACTGATAAAACAGGACAATACATAAAGGAAAAGTCGAATGTACGCGGTTATCTTTAAAGCAGAAACAGGTAAACTAGATAGTAATTATGCACTCATGGCCAAGAGAATGAGGGAATTGGCCATTAATAAGCACGGCTGTTGTGATTTTATTTCAACAACAGAAAACAACCTTGAAATTGCAATATCATACTGGCGTGATCTTCAACAGATAAAAAAATGGAAGCAGGATCCTGAACACCTTGCAGCACAAGATTTAGGTAAATCGACCTGGTATAAATCATACACAGTACAGATTGTTGAGATCATTCGAGAATACAGTGCCTGAATAATTAATATGATAAAAATAATGAGGATGCAAATTTATAACACCGTGAGATTAAAAAATGAGCAATACGACTATAAACTTAAAATTTAATATCTCTGTGCCTTTTTATATACAGACACTTTATACTCAAACATAAACATTAACTAATTTCATAACTATATATGCCACACAATCACAGCCATGATGTAACGAACTATAACCGCTCATTCGCCCTAGGTGTTGCTCTCAATATCATATTTGTAGTAATAGAGGTTATTTATGGCATTAGCGCTGACTCAATAGCACTTATAGCTGATGCCGGACACAATTTAAGTGATGTAATGAGCCTGTTACTCGCCTGGGGCGCTAATCGTCTGGCAACAAAACACCCAACAAGTTATAGAACTTATGGATTTCGAAGAGTGACTATATTAGCGTCACTAGTCAGTGCTTTTTTATTGCTAGTTGCTCTGGGTGGCATCACATTTGAAACATTTGAACGCATCTTTAAACCCCAGGCTGTTGATGCCCCTACCGTCATTATCGTGGCTGCAATCGGTGTTGTTATTAATACAGCTACTGCATTATTATTTATTAAAGGTCAAAAACACGACCTGAATATCAGAGCCGCTTATTTACATATGGCAGCAGATGCAGGAATCTCACTTGGGGTCGTTATAGCCGGTATAGCAATTCTCTTTACAGGATTTGTATGGTTAGACCCGGTTATCAGCCTGTTAATAGTTGTCGTTATTTTAATAAGCACCTGGTCATTGCTAAAAGAGTATATAAATCTTTCAATTGACGCGGTACCTCAAGGTATTGATATTACAGGCATAAAGAACTATCTTAGCACTTTGAATAATGTCACCTCTATTCATGATTTACACATCTGGGCATTAAGCACAACCGAAGTTGCACTAACCGTTCACCTGGTAACAAATGATAAATCAATTAACAACCCGTTTCTTGAAAAAATACAGCGTTACTTACATGACAGGTTTGATATTGAGCATTCAACTATCCAGATTGAGAGCGCTAGTCATGAAAACGGCTGCTTATTGAATAATTCTAAATGTATTTAAATATTATAAAATAGAAATAATATGTTTAAAAAATTAAAAACATACGCAAAACGAGGCACTTTATTTTCAGCTATAAGCACACTTTTATTCTGTGTTTACCTGATGGGTAACTCATATACAGCTGCAAAAATTGCGTTTATTGTTTGGGCTATTACTCCTTATTTATTTTTAGCCTTTCTTATAAACCTGGCAGCCAATAAAGTAACCACTATAACCACGCTAGCTATAACAATAATAACTTGTTTGTTGGGTTTAGTAACTTTCATTAGCAGCATATTGTCTCATCTGGATGCGCAAAGTGGTCTGGTTTTTATTGATACGCCTTTATGGCAATGGACAGGATTATTAGTTGTAACTTTACCATTAGTTCTATTAAATAAACTTAAAAATCAGGATCACCTTAAGATATAAAACATATAATTTATTTGTTTCTGCTTATCGTTTTACATGACTACTAGTTCATTTAATAGTCACTAATTACGACAGTTAGTCATTTTCTAATTTTTATTAAAATTTTTTCATTACTAAAAACGATAATACAAAAAATTAGTTACCTTTCGCTACTTATAATACTCCAGAGTCTCAGAAGGTAAACCCTGTAACTGGAATGAATATAAAGCCATAAATATTAGCTCATTCTAAGGTATAATAAGCCTTAAGCAGACTCTATTCATTATTAAGGTTATTTTTGTGGCCATAAAACCAACAATTTTTAAATTTAGAATATCTCTAACTGACTTAAGCAGGGATTATTACGACACATTAACATTAACTATTGCACAACACCCTTCTGAAACTACCGAACGCATGATGACCCGTGTTTTAGCCTATTGTATAAATGCACAGGAATTTCTAACCTTTACCAAGGGCCTTAGTAATGTTGAAGAGCCAGATATCTGGGCCAGAACGCTTGATGAACAAATATCGCTATGGATAGACATTGGTGAACCCACAGTCGATAGAGTAAAAAAATCATCTCGCCATGCGCAAGCAGTCAAGGTATACAGCTTTAATACAAAATCAGATGTATGGTGGGATCAGGACGCATCAAAATTTAATCGACTGGATGCGGAATTTTATCGATTCGAGTGGACAGATGTTTTAAAACTTGCAAAACTCGTAGAGCGAACAATGGATTTTTCTGTCACTATCACCGATAATTCGGCTTATATTGCGACCAGTCTTGGTGAATGCGAAGTCCCATGGGTACAACTAAGTTATACATAAACCGATAGAATACAGACAGTTAATTATATGAAATCATTATTTAGAAACATTTTCTTTCCAATACTAAAATTATTCGAATCTGATACAGGTGAATATTTATATAAAAAATCCCATCGTGTTGTTTTAATCGTAATGGGGATACTTTTTACCGGATTAGCCACTCTTGTTTATAGTTTAGGACAGGGAGAAGACATAGTTTATATAATACCTGTCATAGTATTTGGAGGTGCAGGTTTATTAAGTTTACTAATTGGTATTTTAGGTAAAGACAGAGCCGTTGCTAAAATATGGGGATCTGGCATAAATAACCGCAGATGAAACTTATCTATACTCATGAGAACCGGTTTATTGTTAGTAATATACAGAATATAGTACAAAACGCAGGTATAAACGTTACTTTAAAAAATGAATATGTGGCAGGTGGTGCCGGTGATTTATCTCCTTTTGATACCTGGTTAGAGCTTTGGGTTACGAATGATAAAGACTATTTAAAAGCCAAAGAAATAATAACTTCGATAAACAATACTGATAATATGCACGACTGGTTTTGCAGCCAGTGCCATGAAAAAAACAGTGCCTCATTTGAAATATGCTGGCAATGCCAGCATGAAAGAGAGAATTAAGATAACATCTCAATCACTCTGCGGTAAGCATAATCACAGGAATAAGAACTGCTAACAGCACGATTATCACTAATAACGATATTCCAAATGCTTTCCAGTTAGATGCTAATGCCCCACCATGTGCCACATGATTACTTAACTCTTTCTGCTGTAGTTTTTTTGCAATTTGCACCAATACCGCAACCTGAACAATGGTGAAAACAATATTTGGAACATTCATATTTTCTGGCATGAAATAGGCAATTAAAAATAAAACAATAGTTGCTAAAACAGTATATGTTAAAGTTTTGTTAGCCATTCTCACATTGCCTAATCTTTTATAGTTTTGAGCAATTAAAAAACCTCCTGCCAAAGTTGAGCCAACAAATGTCGCCAGGCCAATGCCCGTTATTTTATAGAGCTCAAAATCATATGTTTTATTCTCTTCATTTTCATCCAGATTCGCCCGGGGTGTTTTATATAAATCCTGCATGTACTTTCCTTATCAATAAATTTACCATCTGCACATTCTTCACTTTTTTTTTGCACCCATAATATTCTAATATCGAATTTGAAAAATAAAATCGTCTCTTAGATGAGGCCCGCGCTTTATGAATATTACCAGCACTCTCCTTTATAGCTATTGACACTAATATATCAGCAACTCTCGCTACAGGCTCTACTAATATCAAAAAAGCATCTATTTCCAGGCATTTTCAAAATCAACCCCTGTCAGACCATACTGCAAACTCATTTCCACTGGGTTCTGAGAAATGAAATCTTCTTCCTCCTGGAAAGGTAAATATATCCTTTAAAATCGTGCCACCCGCTGCTTTAATTTTATCTAAGGTATTTTCGAGACTGTCACTATAAAAGACGACTAAGGCAGCTCCATTACTTGTGCTGGAAAACAAATCGGCTTTATAAAAACCACCGTCAACACCCTGAGCAGAAAACGCAGTATACTCTGGCCCAAAGTCTTTAAACTCCCATGCAAAAACTTGTATAAAAAAGTTTTTTGTTTTTTGTATATCAGCTGATGGAAACTCGAGGTAATTTATTTTTTCATGTTCATTCATCACTTTTTCCTTTTACACTAATACTCTGAATAACAATCAAATAATAACCTTTTATTTGACATATTCAACAACTCAGGTCACAATCATCACTGGCTTGATCAACGCCACTGTGTCCGCAGAAAGGGCTGCGCCCAGGATACAAAGCACTGAAATCTGTTTTCGGTGCTCTGCTAATACATAATTTATATGATTTCCTTTTCCATCTGATCAGCGGACACAGATATTAGAAAAGGTAATTGTAATGAATAAACCGACTACTCCGTCTGTCAACCCGTTTCGTATTAATCTTCAGCAACAAAAAAAGCGCGCTAAAGAGTTATTAAAAACTGCTCATACTCAAGATGCTGCTGCCAATTTACGTTTTATAAACTCTCATCCTGACTTTAAAGATATAGCGCCGCCTCTTGAAACTATGAAATTAAGTGATGCTCAACTGGTTATTGCGCGTGAGTTCGGTTTAGCCAGCTGGGCAAAACTAAAAACACATATCCTTGACATGGCTCAGGCAGTAAAAGCGATAGACTCAGATGTTATAAAACCAGATGCTGATTACTCTACTCTGCATATTCGCTGCGGTACAGATTTACAAACTACATTACCTAATGCGGGATTTATCGGTGACTTTCTTGAATACACAGATCCATATAGTCAGGGTCCGATCATTCACGATGATAATTTTTTAACGAAACGAATCAAATTCTTACATGAATCATTTACTCATATTTTAAATATGAGTGCTGAAGAGACAAAACAACGTTATGAAGAATCTCACTTTAAGTTAACAAAGGCAGCTGAAACATATAAACGTATTGTATTATGGTTTGAACACGACAGCTTTGATCAGTTAATTTTAGCCAGATTGCTTGCCTATTTTGAGGAATCTGGATCACCTGAAAAACTGGAACTTATTTCAATTAACCATTTCCCGGGCTCTGTTCGGTTTATTGGCCTTGGACAGCTACCTGTTGAAGCAATTCGAATGATATGGTCTCAGAGAAAAGCCGTTAATCAACAGCAATTAGAGCTCGCTAAAAAATTATGGCAAGCTCTTGGCATGGACACACCTGAAAATTTGTTAGACATTATAAATTCTAAAGAGATTCATCACTTACCTGATATGCATGACGCATTACAACGACACATTCAGGAACTCCCTTCTCGATTTAATGGTTTGAGCCTTACTGAACACCTGAGTCTTGAAATTCTCAATCAACACAGCATGACTGCAGCTATGTTATTTAAAAAACTCATGCTGGAATATGATCCTCTGCCCTGGCTGGGAGATGGCATGTACTGGTTTATTCTAGAATCAATGATGCAGGTTTCAGCACCTGTTTTTGATATTTCAAAAGCAGACTTACAACAAGCCTGGCCTGAACGGACCTTAAGCATTACTCAAACAGGAAGAAATGTTCTTTCTGGAAAGCAGGACTGGTTATCATTAAAACCACCCGCCAGATATTTAGGGGGTATACATATTCAAAGCGATCAGCCATGTTGGCACTGGCACAAGGAAACTGGCAACTTAAGAATAAGTGTATTTTAAAGATGACTTATTATAGGGTATGATTCAATCACTGAAATCAAATTACCACATAATATTTGAGGAATTGATGCTTAAAAAACTTTTTCCATTTTTAAACTGGATACATGAGCTAAAAGATCCTCAAATTTTCCGCGCTGATTTAATTGCCGGGCTAACTGTCGCACTCGTATTAATTCCACAATCAATGGCCTATGCCACTCTAGCCGGTTTACCCGAAGTTTATGGTTTATACATTGCTTTTGTGCCGGTTTTTGTCGCTGCTTTATGGGGCTCATCTCGACAGCTTGGCACCGGGCCGGTTGCAGTAGTCTCAACCATGACAGCCACCATTTTGACGCCGGTTGTTATCTCAATGCTCGCCCCCGGTTATACTCAGGAAGAGTTTATGGCCCTGTTTATACCAACAGCCATGTTTTTAACCCTGTTGGTTGGTATTTTTCAATTTTTTCTTGGTCTTTTTAGACTGGGTGCCATCGTTAACTTTTTGTCTCACCCGGTTATTGTTGGATTTACCAATGCTGCCGCCTTATTTATCGGACTGACTCAAATATCAAAAATTTTCGGTGTTGATATGCCAGGTGGTGCAAGTGACCATTTTCTAACAGTCCGTATCTGGGGTGTTGTACAGAATCTGCAGCAGACGCATATAGCTACTTTAATAATGGGTATAACAACCTTTGCCATATTAATTGGAATGAAACGTTATCTGCCTAGATACCCCGGCGTACTGGTTGCTGTTGTAAGCACCACTGTTGCCAGTTACCTGATGAACTTTGAAGACATGGGTGGTAAAGTTGTCGGTACAATTCCCGAAGGTTTGCCCGGCTTTCAGATGCCCGCATTCAGTTACGATGCCTTTTCCAGCCTGTTATTAGGTGCAATCATTATATCACTGGTGGGTTTTATGGAAGCTATATCTATTGCAAAAGCTATGGCCGCAAGAACCAGAGACCGGGTGAGCCCTAATCAGGAACTCATTGGACAAGGCTTAGCTAATGTCGCGGGTAGTTTTTTCCAGTCATATCCCGCATCCGGCTCATTCTCACGTTCAGCAGTAAACCTGAACGCAGGTGCCAAAACCGGTTTTTCTTCTGTGGTTACGGCAGCGCTTGTTTTACTTACCTTATTATTTTTAACACCTTTACTTTACCATTTACCAAAAGCGACTCTGGCGGCTGTTGTTATTATGGCGGTATTTGGTTTAATTAATATTAAAGCGGTTAAACACATCTGGTTATCCAGCAAGCATGATGGTGTTGCTGCCATTGTCACCTTTCTGGCAACTATTTTTTCTGCACCGCAGCTTGACCACGGCATTATGATCGGTGCTGCATTGGCGGTTGGTTTATATTTATACCGTACCATGCAACCTCGTGTAGCTTTACTTGGTCGTTATAAAGATGGCACGCTTCGCGATTTAAACGTACATAAAGATTTACCCATTGATAATAATATAATAGCCGTGCGTTTTGATGGCTCGTTATATTTTGCCAATGTATCTTACTTTGAAGATGCAATGTTAAAAGCTGTTGCTGATCATCCGAGCGCTAAATACTTATTAGTCGTAGGTGATGCAATAAATCAGATAGACGCATCCGGTGAAGAGGTTCTTCATCATCTGGTAGAAAGACTGGCAGAGAACAATGTAACCGTCGTTTTCAGCGGTCTAAAACGACAAATTCTACAGGTGCTTCGTGCCACTGGCTTAAATAACATTATTGGTGAACAACACATATTTCCGAATGAGGATATGGCATTTGATGCGATGTATGACATGTTGGGTCTAAGCGCAGCTGGAAAATACTGCCCTCTAAAAAAGCAGGAAGTTTTAATATAAGATCAATATAACTGTTCAAAAAAGTCATATACATTACTGATGTATATGACTTTTTTTACTTGCGATAAAAAAAATAAATAAAGCATCCTGCTCTATACTTATCAGAAGTAAATATAAAAATTATTAAATAACATTTATTTAACTTAAAAATTCATTATGAACTACGTCAACGGCTTACATTTCAATAATATTCGTGGTGACATCTATGGCGGGCTTACAGCTGCTGTGGTTGCGCTTCCTCTTGCTATGTCGATGGGTGTTGCTTCCGGGGTTGGGGCCATAGCTGGCATGTATGGCGCCATTTTTGTGGGATTTTTTGCAGCCCTTTTTGGCGGTACACCCTCACAGATTTCTGGCCCTACTGGCCCTATGACTGTCGTTATGGCAGCCATTTTTATTCAATATACCGGCATGTTTCCGAATGACCCCGCACAGGGTATTACACTTGCCTTTACCGTAGTTGTGCTGGGCGGTCTGTTTCAAATAGCTTTTGGTTTACTTAAATTTGGAAAATATATCGAGTTAGTGCCACATCCAGTAGTCTCCGGTTTTATGTCGGGTATTGGGATCATCATAATTCTATTACAGTTTGCCCCACTACTTGGACACGCTGCCGACTCAAACCCATTACATGCAGCTCAGTCTATACCTTCTTATATTAGCCAGTTTGAACTGAACTCATTATTTCTTGGTCTAATTGCACTAGTCGTGGTTTATAGTGTACCTGCCTTTATACCCAAATTGAATCAATTGGTACCCTCGCCTCTACTTGCACTTATCATTGGAACCGTTTCTTATATTGTTTTTTTTACTGAAGGCAGCACACCAATTATTGGCGATATTCCTACCGGATTTCCCGATTTCCATTTTCCCGTTATAGACAGCACTTTGTTTTTGCAGATGGTTACATCAAGTCTTACTCTGGCAGGTCTGGGTGCCATTGATTCTCTGCTCACCTCATTAGTTGCTGACAATGTAACTCGTAGCCAGCACAAACCCGACCGTGAACTTATTGGTCAAGGTATTGGTAATACCATTGCAGGACTATTTGGTGGTTTACCCGGTGCTGGTGCAACAATGCGAACTGTCGTAAATGTAAAAGCGGGAGGTCGTACACCGATTTCTGGTGCATTACACAGTGTCATTTTATTAATTATTGTATTAGGTGCCGGTAGTCTGGCAAGTGACATACCAAAAGCCGTACTCGCGGGTATTTTAATTAAGGTTGGCACCGATATTATTGACTGGAAATATCTTAAACGAATTAAGTATGCGCCCCGTGCTGGTGTATTCATTATGTTTAGCGTATTAATAATTACGGTAACGATTGACTTATTACTGGCCTTTGCGATTGGCATGATAATCGCCAGTTTTTTGTTTATGCATCGTATAACTGAAATGCAAATTAAACATATGCGCCCCATAACTAAACCCACCGATGAAATTTTGCTAAGTAATGATGAAAATGAAATATTATTAAAAACTGATAATAAAATATTACTATTCCACTTAAGTGGTGCATTAAGTTTTACAGCAGCGAAAGCTTTAATCAGATCCCATGCCAGTGTCCCGAATTACCAGATTATGATACTCGATCTAACTGAAGTGCCTGTAATAGACTTCACTATTACC
>JAPHRB010000150.1 GCA_026197015.1 Gammaproteobacteria bacterium
ATCATTAATTTTTTTAAAATGATCAATATCTAACATAGCAACAGAATATACCTGATTATAACGTTTAGCATTTTCAAAGGTCTGTTCTAATAAAAGCGAAACTGACTTTCTATTTACAGCACCAGTAACCCCATCAAAACAATGTTCATGTTCAGTTAATGTATCCCTTAACTTCGTTAACAAATCTATTAAGTGGCGCTGATTTTTCAAAAAAGAATGGTAATCATCCACGCTAATTTTTTTATTTTGACTTGAAATTATTGCTAGATCTCTAGCATGGGAATGCATATAGGCATGTACCGGCTCAATAGCAGAAAACTCACTTATAGAACGAACTGATTCGCAAACATCTCCGTAATACCACTTGCCAAATTCACAATGTTTATGCGCAGCATCATGAAGAATATCCTTAGAAAATGGCAGTCCACACACAATAGATGTATGCAGGTTATCAAACCAGAGGCGGTGATGACTGATTGCTTTATTCAGTATAAGCAGTGCCGCTTCAACCTCATCAGAAGCAAACTGATATACTATTTTTTTCATCATAATTCCCGAGTTTAATTAAGTTATGCCGATTTATGGATAAATCAGCATGAGCTAATATGATCATTGTACATAATATTAGCTCAAGAGAACTACTTCTGCCGCACATCAGTCACTAACTATTTTAATTTCACCCCTCCCTTTAATATCAAAATTTCTTTCATTCCCCCTATCCTATTGATTATATTGAAATTATCCATATATTACACATCACATAGAATAACCAGCGATCGAAAAGACAATATTTGCTGTTTATTCCTTAATTTAAAATCAAAATCATCTTTGCCTTATCTACTGCTATACGTCAAAATTCAATATTCTGTAAACTTTCAACATAAATATGACACCAGACCAATATTGTCAGGATAAAGCAGCCTCCAGTGGCTCCAGCTTTTACTCCAGTTTTCGCTTTTTACCCGAGCTAAAGCGACGCGCCATCACGGCCCTTTATGCTTTTTGTCGCGAAGTAGATGATGTTGTGGATGAGTGTAAAGATGAAGATGTAGCCAGGCAAACCCTGAACTGGTGGCGGGATGAAGTGAGCAAACTCTATAAAGGACAGGCTACTCACCCTGTAACACAGGCATTACAAGCTTTACTCAATGATTTTAATCTGGCTGAAGAATACCTTTTAGAAATTATTGATGGCATGGAAATGGATCTGGACATTCATCACTACGCCACTTTTAAAGACCTGACTCTTTACTGTTATCGAGCAGCAAGTGTAGTTGGTTTGTTATCTGTTGAGATATTCGGATTCAAGAATAGAGAAACATTAAAGTATGCACATGATTTAGGCATAGCATTTCAACTTACCAATATATTACGCGACGTCAGAGAGGATGCGGAGCGAGGCAGAGTTTATCTGCCTCAGGATGAGTTACGTCAATTTGGTGTAAGCCAGCAAAATTTAACTCAACCCGTTACAAGTGAAGCCGTAAAAAAACTGTTTCGTTTTCAGGCAGACCGTGCGCGTGAGTATTACATAAAGGCATTTAATGAATTACCTGATGAAGATCGTTTTTCACAGCGCACCGGTTTAATAATGGCCGAAATTTATCTGTCACTGTTAGAAGAAATTGAAAATGACGGATATCGAGTTCTGGAACACCGAATAAGCCTGACACCAACGCGTAAGCTCTGGTTAGCCTGGCGCGCCTCACGACGTGAGAAAAAGCGTTATAAACAATATATGCATAATAAGCCTTAACCATAATGCTGGTAAAAAAGAATATAGCCATCATAGGTGGCGGCTGGGCAGGATTGGCTGCAGCCGTAGAGCTTTGTAAAAACAATTATAAAATCACCTTGTTTGAATCATCACCACAATTAGGTGGGCGAGCGCGAGCTATAAAGTGGAACAACTTAACACTGGATAATGGACAACACTTAATGATTGGTGCCTACCAGCAAATGCTTGATTGTTTAAACACAATTCAGGCGGATACAAGCCAGTTATTCAAGCAGCTCCCTCACCGAATGTTAATGATGGATTCTCAAAACGGTGAAGTCGCTTTTGACTTGCAATTACCTACTTACCCAGCGCCATTACACTTATTATTTGGTGTCTTTAATACATCTAGTTTGTCTTTAAAAGATAAAATAATATTATTACTCCGCTTTAATAAATTATTAAATACGCCAATTAAAAATGATATATCCGTCAGTGAATGGTTAAACACAGTAAAACTTCCCAAAAGTTATAGACTAAATTTACTCGAACCGGTTTGTCTGGCGGCATTAACAACACATCCTCAGCAAGCTTCTGCAAAAGCCTTTCAAAGTGTATTACAACAGACCTTTAATGCCCCTGCAGATTTTACTGACCTGCTGATTCCTACTACTGATCTAGGTAAGGTATTTCCGTCTTTAGCTGAAAGTTATATTCTTCAACATGGTGGTGAAATTAAAACCCGCTGCAAAGTTCAGAAATTACTGCATGACAAAACGCATATTCATTCCCTTCAGATAGATAATGATATCCTGAATTTTGATCACATTATATTAGCCACACCTGCTGGTGTTTCAGCAAAGCTGCTGCAGGATATACCCGCTTGCAGTCATATAAGTGAACAAATAAACAAATTAACATTTGAGCCTGTATCTACTCTATATATACAGTTTAAAGACCCCGTATCTCTACCCTATCCTATGTTAGGTATGCTGAATGGTTTGAGCGAGTGGGTATTTGAACGCGCCACAAGTGGACATAATGACATTCTTGCTGTGGTAATCAGTGCACAGGGCAATCACCTGAAATTATCCCAAGAAACGCTGACTAATACGATATACAACGAATTATCTAATGTTATAAAAGACTTACCTGAACTTATAAATAGCAAACTAATTATAGAAAAACACGCAGCCTTTCAATGCCACCCGGATGTAGATAAAAATCGACCTGGCATCGACACAAACTTGAAAAACCTTAAAATATGCGGTGATTATGTCTATATTGAAGAAAATAATCAGCCAGGACTACCATCAACACTCGAAGGAGCACTACGCTCTGGTGTAAAATGTGCACAATCCACTATTAAAGACTAATACTTAACCCTAATAAACATTGAGAACACTATGCAATATCAGGCACAGCCAAACTTTTTAAAAGATAAAATAATTCTTGTCACCGGTGCGGGTGATGGTCTGGGCCAGGCTGCCGCTAAAGCTTATGCAGAACATGGTGCTACCGTTATTCTACTTGGACGTACTACAAAAAAACTCGAAAAGACTTATGATGATATTGTCAACGCCGGGCACACTGAACCTGCTATATATCCTTTGAATCTGGAAGGTGCGACGCCTAAAGATTACGAAGAGTTAGCTCAAACCTTAAAAGAGCAGTTTGGCGCTTTACATGGATTATTACATAATGCTGCTATTTTAGGTGTTACCACGCCTATTCAACAGCATGATATTGAAGTTTGGTATAAGGTCATGCAGGTCAATCTAAATGCCCCATTTGTCATGACCCGGGCGCTTTTACCTCTACTTAGAGAAACACAGGGCTCTAAAATTATTTTCACCACAGATGATAAATCATCAGCTTACTGGGGTGCCTACGGCATATCAAAAGACGCCATTACCAGTCTCATGAAAATACTCGGGGATGAACTTGATACTGAAGAACATGCTGTTCAGGTTAATGCGATTAACCCTGGCGCCGTTCGCACACAGATGCGTGTACGAGCGTTTCCAGGAGAAAACCCTGACAAAATGCCGTTAACAGATGATGTAATGCCTACTTACCTCTATCTTATGAGTGATGACTGTAAAGAAATAGCACAAACCATTCATGCACAGAAATAAAGCAAAGAGATAAAAAAGCGACTACTATTAGTGTTATTATATCGCTGTACTTCAAAGTTAATAAATAATAAAAATTGGTATAAATAACTGAGCTTCATCTATGTTAGAAACACCAGAAGAAAATGACAACAAAACCCATGACTCGCGAGATCTCAGTTTTCGCAGTATAAGCACCATTCTCGACAGTATAGATGCACTGGTTTATGTCGCCGATATGGACACTTATGAACTCATATTCAGCAATGAGTACGCCCGCAATATATGGGGTAATACTCAGGGGCGCACCTGTTGGCAAGTACTGCAGGAGAAACAGGATGGACCATGTACTTTCTGCACCAATAATCACCTGTTAGATGAAAAAGGTAAACCTACCGGTGTTTATGTATGGGAATTTCAAAACACAGTGAATAATCGCTGGTATCAATGTCGTGACCGGGCTATCACCTGGGTAGACGGGCGCATTGTTCGTATGGAAATTGCCACCGATATTACCGATCGAAAACTAGCCGAAGATGAGTTAATAGCCGCTAAAAAAATAGCTGAAGAACTGGCTTACAAAGATGAATTAACGCGGCTTAATAATCGCCGCGCATTTTTTGAACAGGGTAACCGGGCATTCAAACAGGCTGAACGATACGGCCACCCTGTATCAATAGTTATGATGGACCTTGATCGTTTTAAGAAGGTCAATGATACATACGGGCATTCTGCTGGTGATAAAGTCCTCCAGGATTTAAGTAAGCTGATGAGCAATATGATGCGTGAAATTGATATCATTGCCCGTATGGGGGGTGAAGAATTTGCATATTTGTTACCTGAAACAGGCCATACAGAAGCGACTAACCTAACTGAACGTATAAGAAAAGAAATAGAAAATACAGATATTCACTTCGATGACGAAATTATAAATATAACCGCCAGCTTTGGTATCTGCACCAACACCAGCACCTGCACAACGGAAAATGAAACCCTGGAATCATTATTAAGCAAAGCTGATGATGCATTATATGCTGCCAAGAGAAACGGTCGCAATCAAAGTAAAGCCTGCATTTAATTTTTTATATAAGTTAAATTTATACAATTCAAAATAACATTTTGAAAAACAATAAAAAAACTATTCTACTGTTATCAGCTTACCGTTCGAACAGTCACGCGGCCTGGGCAGACTGGTTAGTAAATACATTCAGTGAGTTTGAATGGCTTAAACTCGAATTACCCGGACGACATTTTCGCTGGCGAATTAGAGGTAATCCATTATCATGGCTGTATAAACTACCTGCAAAAAAACCTGATTTAATTCTAGCGACTTCCATGGTAGATCTGGCAACATTAAAAGGCCTGCATTCGCACTTATCAAATATTCCATGCATTTACTACTTCCATGAGAATCAGTTCGCCTACCCTACCAGCAAGCAACAACACGATTCTATTGATCCGCAAATGGTTCAATTATATGGCGCACTAGCTGCTGACAAATTACTCTTTAATTCTGTATACAATCAGCAAAGTTTCTTAAACGGTGTAGACAGACTGCTTAATTTATTACCTGATGAAACACCCGAAAATATAAATTCCCTTTTAAAAAGTAAATCAGATATTTTACCTGTTGCAATAACACCGATTGAAAAATCAGCAATAAAAATTCCACAGTTAATACTATGGAATCACCGCTGGGAATATGACAAGGCACCCCAGGTATTTGCAGATGCCTTAGAAAAATTAAATAAAATGGATATTGATTTTCAACTGGCATTACTCGGTGACAGACCAGCTAAAAAACCAGCTTCATTATTACAGATAGAAAAACAATTTAGCGACAAAATCATTATTAACAACAAGGCATCTAAAGAAGATTATCTAAAATACCTATCATTAAGCTCAGTTGTTGTGAGCACGGCAATACATGAATTTCAGGGTTTATCGATGCTTGAAGCAGTCAGTGCAGGTGCCATACCTGTTGTACCAGATGACCTGTGTTATAAAGAGCAGTATGCCAGTCATTTTCGTTATAAAGCCGGTGACAGTGACGCCCTGTCTGAAAAATTATATACCTTTTTGACCACAAAACCTGAGATACCGGATATATCTAAATATTTTGACGAGAACCTCAAAAGTAGCTGGTATGAATTGTTAAATAGTTAATTTTAATTAATTATTTTTTAGATCTACTATTTATAGTTTTATA
>JAPHRB010000102.1 GCA_026197015.1 Gammaproteobacteria bacterium
TATTCAAACTAATTTGACATCTATTTTTAAAATGAGCAAAGCAGTTGTTCGGCCAATGATGAAAGCACGTAGCGGACGTATTATTAATATTACATCTGTGGTTGGTTTAACGGGTAATGCGGGTCAAACTAATTATTCAGCAGCTAAAGCAGGTATTTTAGGTTTTACCAAATCACTGGCTCGCGAAATTGGTTCACGTAATATTACTGTTAACTCGGTGGCACCTGGTTTTATAGATACTGATATGACCCGTGAATTACCAGAAGAACAACGTGAGGCACTTATTTCGCAGATACCTTTAAATAAGTTAGGTGATGCGCAGGATATTGCAAATGCGGTGGCGTTTTTAGCATCAGCAGAAGCGGCTTATATAACCGGTGAAACAATAAATGTTAATGGCGGTATGTATATGTCATAAACTGCTTATTTAGGCAGTTTATGGTGCTAAATTCATGTGTTCTAATATGTAAAGAATGTCATATATCAAAGATTTACCTGAAATTAAGCCCGTTATAACCGTTGAAATTCAAGCTAAAGTTTCTTAACTAACTGAATTTTAAGGTAATTAATCTAAATAAAATAGATTTGAGAAATCACTGGTAGTCTGTGCAGTAATTAACTAAAATACCGCGCAGCTCGAACATATTCGTAAATTTAAGAGGAAAAATACATGAGCAGTGCAGAAGAACGCGTTCGCAAGATTGTTATAGAACAGCTAGGCGTAAAAGAAGATGAAGTAACTAACTCTGCTTCATTTGTAGATGACTTAGGTGCTGATTCACTAGATACAGTTGAACTGGTAATGGCTTTAGAAGAGGAATTTGAGTGTGAAATTCCTGATGAAGATGCTGAAAAAATTACTACAGTTCAGCAAGCTCTGGATTATGTTAACGCTAACAGTTAATTTGATTCATTGAAAAAGGGCGGGCGTAGTGCCTGCCCTTTTTTTGTTTCTGGCAAAGCAGTTTATATTGTCTGCTTTCTAAGCCTTAGTTTTTCTGCTTAGCAGAAAATTAAAAATTCTGGAGAATACTCTTGGCTAAACGTCGCGTTGTTGTTACCGGTTTAGGTATCGTTTCACCTGTTGGCAATGATCTTAAGTCTTCATGGGATAATATCCTGGCGGGCAAAAGTGGTATTGCGCTTATCAATGATTTTGACACAACTGATCAAGCAGTAAAATTTGCCGGTATAGTTAAAGATTTTGATGCGACTGAGTATGTTCCCAAAAAAGACGTGAAGAAAATGGATACCTTTATTCATTACGGCATAGCCGCTTCCGATCAGGCAATAAGAGACTCAGGTATTGAAATTACCGAAGAAAATGCTGAGCGTATCGGTGTCGCCGTAGGTTCTGGTATTGGTGGTTTACCTCTGATTGAAAAAAATAAAGAAGCAATGGATAAGGGTGGCCCGAGAAAAATTTCTCCGTTCCTTATTCCCGGTTCTATAATCAATATGATTTCCGGAAATCTATCTATTAAATATGGCATTAAAGGCCCAAATATCGCATTAGTTACAGCCTGTACTACGGGTACTCATAGTATCGGTATGGCAGCACGTATGATCGCCTATGGTGATGCTGATGTAATGGTTGCAGGAGGCGCTGAAAAAGCCTCCTCTCCACTTGGTATCGGTGGTTTTGCAGCTGCTCGGGCACTGTCTCGTAATAATGATAATTTTGAAGCTGCCAGTCGTCCATGGGATAAAGACCGAGATGGTTTTGTTCTAGGTGATGGAGCAGGTGTACTTGTATTAGAAGAGTATGAACACGCGAAAGCACGTGGTGCAAAAATATACTGTGAAATGGCCGGCTTTGGCATGAGTGGTGATGCTTATCATATGACTAGCCCGTCTGCAGGTGGTGAAGGTGCAGCACGTTGCATGATTAATGCAATTAAAGATGCAGGTCTGAATAAAGAAGATGTTCAGTTTGTTAATGCACACGGCACTTCTACACCCGCTGGTGATATTGCAGAGACAATGGCCATGAAAGCCGCCTTTGCTGATCATGCTAAATCTCTTGCTATTACCTCAACTAAATCAATGACGGGGCACCTACTGGGTGCAGCTGGCGGTATTGAAGCGGTATTTAGTGTCATGAGCCTTCATGATCAGGTTGCTACACCTACAATTAATTTAGATAATCAGGATCCGGAATGTGATCTGGATTATGTACCTAATACAGCCCGTGATATGAAAATGGATGTTGTGTTGTCTAATTCGTTTGGTTTTGGTGGTACAAACGGAACGGTACTGTTTAAAAAGATTTAAGCTTATTTAAAGAATAAGAAAACGCGAAACACGCAAGTAACCGCTAATGAACGCGAATAAAATTAAAAGCATCAATAATGTGTAATGTGCCGCAGGCACATAAGCTAAAGTATTTGCGTTCATTAGCGGTTATTTGCAGACATTGGCGTTTTCTTTTTCTTTTAAATTAAAGAGTGATTATGGCTAACTCATTAATCATTCAAACCCTGGAAAATATTCCTAACTTACTCGCACTGCATGCCAGTAATCCTGAGCGTTACCCTCATTTATTAAGCAGTAATTCATCAATTGAAGAAAAATCAAATCTTGCCCGGTTTGACATTTTATTTGCCTGCCCACAACAAACCATTCAAAGTGATAAGGCTGATTTTTTACAGCAGTTAGATCAGGCGTGGCAGGCAGGTAAAATTGAAGCTGATGATAATATCGATTTACCTTTTAAAGGTGGCTGGTTTTTATATTTAGGTTACGAGCTGGCACAGGAAATTGAAACGGGTTTAAACTTACCAGCGGCAGAAGACGGTTTACCAGTGGCTTTTGCTACTCGTTTTCCAGCAGCTATTATTGTTGACTCACATACACAACAGGCATATATCGTTTGTGAACCTGAATATAAGGCATGCGCAGAAAAAATTAATAGTGATTTAGTAAACGAAGCGTCAGTTGAAAAAAAGCTCAACGCTTTTCAAATTGAACAAATGATTGAAGATGATGAATTACATTATTTAAGTCAATTAGATCAGTTACATCAATATATAGTAGACGGTGATGTGTTTCAGGTTAATTTATCACGTTGCTGGAAATCACAGTTAATCACACCAGCTTCATCGAAAGTTAGTCACGCCAGTATTTACCAGCAATTAATTAAATCTAACCCGGGGCCTTTTAATGCTTTAGTTACCTTAGGTGACAAGGCTATTATTAGTTCGTCACCAGAGAGGCTGGTTCAACTTAAGAATGGTTACCTGCAAACCCGGCCTATTGCAGGCACACGGCCGCGAGCGCTTGATAATGTTGAAGACAGGTGTTTATCGAGTGAACTATTAGCTCACCCAAAAGAGCGCGCTGAGCATATTATGCTTATTGATCTCGAACGAAATGATATGGGCAGAGTTTGTGTGCCGGGTAGCATTGAGGTTAATGAGTTAATGGTGCTTGAAACGTATCAGCATGTTCATCATATTGTATCCAATGTGAGGGGTAAATTGCGTGATGACATTACACCGGGGCAGTTAATATCAGCCGTATTTCCCGGTGGTACAATAACGGGTTGTCCGAAAGTTCGCTGTATGGAAATACTGGCAGAACTTGAGCAGGTAGGCCGCGGCGCCTATACTGGTTCACTGGGATATTTAAATAATGATGGTAGCCTGGATTTAAATATACTCATTCGTACGATCACCAGAAACGGTAATAAGCTGCAATTTCGGGCCGGTGGTGGCATAGTTGTAGATTCAGACTCAACTAATGAGTTAAATGAAACACGCGCCAAAGCAAAGGGTTTAATCCACGCATTAGAGGAAGGGAATCAATGAGTAAAACAATTGTAAATGGAAGTGAAGAAAGTAACATATCTGTTAGCGACAGAGGGTTTCAGTATGGTGATGGTTTATTTGAAACCATTATCTATAAAAATAATCGGCTACAACTCTGGAACGAGCATATACAGCGCTTAAACGATAGCTGTGATCGATTATCACTTAAGAAAGTTGATGAAGCGCTGTGGCTTGAAGATATAAAAAAACTTGATTTAGTTAATGACTCTGTCATCAAGCTTAGTCTGAGTCGCGGTAACTCAGCACGTGGTTATTTATATGATGAAGAGAGTAATGTTACTCGCGTCACAGCATCATTTGATTTGCCGTCATATCCTGAAGAAAATCAAACGGGCATAATTGCAACTATTTGTAAAACACCTGTGTCCATGAATATTGCCTTAGCAGGCATGAAACATTTAAACAGGCTGGATAATGTTCTGGCCAGGAATGAATGGACTGATAGTGTTATTTCTGAAGGTTTTATGCTTGATAATCAGGGGCATATTATCGAAGGCACCATGAGTAACGTGTTTTGTGTGTTAGGTGATGAGTTATATAGCCCTCTGTTAGAACAATGCGGTATAACAGGTATCATGCGTCAACAGGTTATTACTATAGCAGAGAAACTTAATACACCGGTTAATATTGTGGATATAAGTAAAGCTAATTTTTTGTCAATGGATGCTATTTTTATAACTAATAGTTTAATTGGTATGTGGCCTGTTAAGAAAATAATTGATGGTGAAAATAGTGTGGAATTTCAGCAGAGTAAACTTATTGATGATATAAAGCAGAAATTATTACAGGTAATATCTGTTTAATTATTTAAGCTGTATTTACATGCGACTATTTGAGTATTAAAAAACAATGATAAAAAAAATATTAGGTTTGCTTTTAATCGCCTCAAGCGCTTTAGCAATCGACTTTTATTTTTTTCTGGATAAACCATTAGGGGTTGAATCAGAGGAAACCTATAACTTTAAACCAGGTACCAGTGTGTCTGCACTGGCACGTGATCTCGAAAATAAAAATATCATTTCTAACCGACTGTATTTTTCTATCTGGGCACGAGTAACCGGCAGTGCCAGAAAATTAAAAGCAGGTGAGTATCAAATTAGTCCAGAGTTAAGTACCCTGCAACTGTTTACCTTAATGCAAAAAGGTAAAGTGCGTTTATATAGTTTAACGCTGGTGGAAGGTCTTACTTTTAAACAGATGATGGAACTGGTTAATAACGAAGATAATTTGAGCCATCACCTGCTTGAGTTAACAGATGATCAAATCATGCAAAAAATTGGTCATGCTGGTGAACATCCTGAAGGACGCTTTTTTCCCGATACTTATCGTTTCCCTAAAGGTTTGAGTGATATTGACCTCTTAAAAAAAGCCTATCAGGAAATGCAGCAACGACTCGATGTTGCCTGGCAACAAAGGGATGAAAACCTGCCTTTGAAAACAGCTTATGAAGCTTTAATACTGGCGTCCATAGTAGAGAAAGAAAGTGCTATCGCCGAAGAGCGCACACAAATAGCCGGAGTTTTTATAAACCGCTTACGTAAAGGCATGCGTTTGCAAACCGATCCAACGGTTATTTACGGCATAGGTGATAAATATAAAGGTAATATTCGTTTTAAACACTTACGTACAGATACGCCTTATAATACTTATACACGAAAAGGTTTACCGCCAACGCCGATTGCAATGCCAGGTCAGGGGGCTTTAGATGCGGTGAGTCATCCGGATACAACCGAATATATTTATTTTGTTGCCATGTCAGACAAATCCGGGCGACATATATTTTCCACCACATTAAAAGACCATGAGCACGCTGTCGATGTTCATCAACGTAAACATATAAAGAAAGCAAGATAATGAGCAGACCTTTATTCATTACCCTGGAAGGCACAGAAGGTGTTGGTAAAACTTCAAATATGGAGTTTATAAAATCTATATTAAAAGAGAAAAATATCGATTTTATAGAAACCCGTGAACCCGGCGGCACTCCAATGGGAGAAACATTACGTGAAATGTTACTCGGTGAAGATTTTAAAGGCATGTCAGATGATACAGAATTAATGTTGATGTTTGCTGCACGTGCGGAGCATGTTGCACAGGTAATCAAACCGGCGTTAGAAAAAGGTCAGTGGGTATTATGTGATCGATTTACTGATGCTACGTATGCTTACCAGGGAGGGGGGCGTCAGTTAGATGTTAAACGTATTGAAGGGCTTGAAAACTGGGTGTTAGGTGATTTGCGCCCTGACTTAACGTTATTATTAGACGCGCCCATTTCAGTCGGTAGAGCAAGAGCCGGAAAACGCAGTACACCTGATCGTTTTGAGCAGGAGATGGATGGATTCTTTAACAGGGTAAGGGATGCATATTTATCAAGAGCCAAGGCGGAGCCTGAGAGGATTAAGGTTATAGATGCTTCTGGTGATTTGTTGTCAGTAGAAAAACAGATTAGCGTATTAATTAATTCAGTTATAAAGTCAAAAGCAGGGGAAACCGCAAATAAACGCTAATGTTTACTGTGGGGTCTTACTACCCTGCTAAGGTGCATCTCCATCGGGGAA